>NZ_JACOOD010000007.1:0-151960 GCF_014287405.1 Bacteroides sp. NSJ-48
CGGATAGAATTATGTGAGAAAGCACCGAAAAATGGCAATAAGAATGGCATATGAAGTGGTCATGTCCTATCATCTTCATATGCCATCTTATTTTTTAGGGACATTTACTGAATATCCCTGAAGAGAGGCAAATAAAATTAAAGCAGAAAATATAACCATGAGAACTAAAAAAGAGGCAGATCTTTATCGGTCTGCCTCTTTTCTGTATTATATATGAATCTTATAATTGAGTATTTATAAAATTCAACATAGTATTGGCATTGTCTATCATCTTTTTCTGAGCCGGTTTACTCGGAGAAAGCAGAGGAATAAGTTTTTCCAAATATTCTTTTGCTTCTTTAAATTCTACTTTTGCCTTTTCAGCGTCAGTTTTCAATGTAGTAGCACCCTGACTGTAAAGTAATGTACCTAAACTATTGAGAGCATTAACATTATTCGGCTGAATCTCAAGAGCTTGTTTAAAAGCATCTTCTGCTGCACTATTTTTCTTAGCTCTCTGTGCTAAAATACCTTGGTTCACATAATATGTGGCATACAACTTAGTCAATGTCTTATTACCGGGTACAGCTTCCAGACCTTCTTTCAAAGTGGCAACATATTCATCATTTTTCTTCAAATCTTTCAACGCACCTGCCTTGCCTATATAAGCATTTGCCAAGTTATACTTTTTCTGTACAGCTATATCAAAATATTTCAAAGCTTCAGCCGGTTTCTTAATTTTATCAGCGCAAACGCCGCAGTTAAAAGCAATTACCGAATCTTGATTGTTGGTTTGTGTCAGATAGGTGCTGAATTTTGTAAATGCAACCTGATAATTTTTAGATTCAAGTGCAGCTTTACCTTCGTTAACCAATTGTGCCGGATCAGCATTCTGCGCAAAGAAATTAGTAGCTGCACAACAAAGTGCAAGAGATAAGATTAATTTTTTCATATGCTTTTATTATTTTAAATATTGATATTTCAAAGTTAGTTGCCTAAAGCGTAGAAGCAAAACCTTTTTACCTTTTTTGAGTTTTTTACGAGAGTAGTAACAAGTGTTATTTTACGTAAACAAAGAGGGATGAAATTTTAGACTGACCCGATTATGAAGTAGAGAGGCTATAATTATTTCAGTTATAAGATTTAAACAAGATTACCTTCTTTTATTAAGGCTATAGCTTAAATTGTATAGTTTCTTGTTAATTGTAACATTGACAGATACCTTATCTTCATTACCTGTATTGACAAACTGTCCCTTAATTACAGGACTTGTGGCTGAGTCTACGGGATATAGTACCGTAATATATCGTACGGGATTATTGTCCGGTTTCCGCATGACAACTGCATAGGACTTTCTGTGTTCATATTTCCTGTCTGTTTGGTAGGATATCCGACCATCAAACTCTTTAAAGATAAGATTCCTGCTCGCCTCTCCGAATGTACGAATTAACAGGTTATTGCTATTATCAAAGGTGGTATGTGCACCAAATTCTTCCTTATCCAGAAGAACATTATCAACAGACTTTCCATCACAAAGATGGAAATATAATTTTGCATATCCGGTAGCAGTCCCGAATCCTTCATCTACCAGCACAAAAAAATCCTGTGGCTGTTTGACGTAAAAGATGGATCGACGATGCTTGAAGTTGTTATATCCTTGATTCTCTGTTACAATAAGTTGATATTCATCTTTTTCCTCGAATAATAATAAAGTACCGGCGGCTTTATTGATATTTTCCGTTCCGGTTTCTTCATGGTCTGCGGTTTTGCCTAAAACCATTGTGTTATGTGCTTTGGTCTGACGAAACCATCTGCGTAGCTCCATAATCTTCTCATTATCCTCTGCCATATATGCACAAACACCGGAATCGGGAAAGAAGTTACGTCCGTTACGATATAACTCAAATGTACCGTTGTCAAGTTGGTTATGGCTTGAGTCTCCCAATTTTAAAGAAACATTATTACTGTGAATCAGCACTGTAGATTGCGGGTCCCAACCACTACGTAGTACATAAAAACCAGAAGAAGGGAATGTTTTTATTTGTGTACTCGGACAAGTGCCACTTTTACCATACGTGGACATATATTCAAACTCGGAATCTTCAGGAAACATTTCCCTATATTTCTTAAAGTTTTTATTTAGCACACTTCGGGTTTTAACCCATGAATCATTGAAAGCAGGAGTACAATCTTTGCTGTTTTTTGTAAAATAACTGGGGTAGGTAAAATGCATCACTACTTTGGCGGCTTTTAAAAGTACCTCATTTAGATTTGGCGACAGCAAATTCTCCGGAACTTCATTCTGAAGGAGCAGCCGTTTGAGATCGTATAGTCCATCTAATATACCTATATGATAATGCAAAGACAAATCATTTGTCATACCATCATCCAAAAATAACTTTGAAGTTTGGTCATTAATGATATCATAACCTGTTTTTTGCCATTGCGAGGCATTCTTCAGCTCTGGAAATAAAGTTCCTGCAAACACTAATGCTACAGCTTGGCTTAACAAGATATTATTTCCACCGGCATATTTGTATTGAGATAAATAATCGGCATGCTCCGCAAAATGTATCAAGAAAAAAGAAAGCCATTCCGATGTAAAGTTAGGAGAACTTTTAAAATATTCGAATAACTCCGTTTGTCCCATAATACGTGTGGATACTTGAAGTTGATACCATTTGAACTTGTCAGGGCTACCTTCGGGTAGAGGGTGCTTGGCAATCCAATCGGTATACACTTCTTTCCATGAAAGCATATATTTCTCATCATGAGACTCTTGATAGGATTTTCCTTGAAGCGGCATCCAATTGTGGCGATGTAATTGCTTTTGATATTCATTATCTGCACCTTTAGGTGTAAATTTCCAATTTATTGTTTTATCACTGTTTTGTAGTGAATAAGGCTTCTTCAAAATCTTATCTTCCAAATAATTATCGTTTACATAGAAACGATATTCATCTATGGCATAGTCTGCATAACCACGCTCTACATCACTGGGAGGGTCTGATGTGACATTGGGATTCTTTATGTTTTTTCTGTTTCTGTAGTAAGCCAACAGTTCTTTTAAAGCAGTAGTAGCATCACCTGCTTCATGTAGCGCTTTAACAGTAGCCAATCCGGGATAGTTTAGATTAAGAATATTGAATAGGGCTACTTCTGTATTTTCATTTGGCGACAGAGGCGGGTTTTCTTCATCTGTGATAGGTGGTTTTTCTTCTTTATCTTTTATGGGCATGTCATTATCTGCACATCCAATCAACATAATGATAGAGGATAAGAAAGCATAAATGTAAAAATGACTTTTGAATATCATCATATTAAGTATTTGGTTTAGTGCTACAAATATAATAAGCTTATCACTGAGTGTCGTTTAGTAATGTGTATATCCTGTTTGAAAATAGAAGTTAATTATTAATTTGGTTGAAAATATTATTAGAATTGTCTTTTATGAAGAGAAAAGAAATACCAAAATAAAAAACTTATCTAATCGTTGGTATCAGTTTGAAAAAAAGATTTAGAAAAACATAGACAATTATTAATAGTGAATTGAATAAGCTGTAACGAGTTGAATCATATTCATATTGCAGCTATCAGAGGTAAAATCCCGATAACAAATATGTCTGTTATAATATATTGTAATGGTAAATATTATTTGCAAATAATAGCTAAGAAGTCATGGCGATATATTATTTTTGCAAAAAAAGGCATTAATAATGATACTATAATAATCATTGAGTAGATATGAAAACTGAGTTAATAGAAAGTTTAGACTTCACCGAGGAAGATTATAATGAAAAAATAGCAGGTGAAGATGTTGCTTCTTTCAACGAGTTTATAGATGCCATTATCGTATTTGTAGAACAAAATGGCGGTACTTTAGAAGATGCAATCATTATGGCTAACGATACTTATTACCAATTATAATATACTATAAGTAATATCAGCCGAGGAGAATTTCTGTAAAAGCAAAGTTTTATTGAGATTTAGCTGATAAGATTTTGAATTTATACAGATTCTTTTGAAATGTGGGTTGATTTAGTTCTCTTTTAAAATAAAAATGTTATGCTATCTAAAGCATTGTATTTCAATAGAACAACTATCTACTTTTCATATATAGGTCTATTATTTTAATATAAATAATAAATATTTTGGGTGTAAAATTTGTAGTTTTCATAAAAAAAACGTACCTTTGCACCGCAATTAAGGATGGTTCCGTAGCTCAGCTGGATAGAGCAACGCCCTTCTAAGGCGTGGGTCTTGCGTTCGAATCGCAACGGAATCACAAAAGAAGATGCTAATAGGTTTATTTATAACTTGTTAGCATTTTCTTTTTTTTATGATAGTTGCACATTATAATCCCAGCGGTAGTTTACAGAGATACCAAAGCACAAACAAAGCAGTCCAGGCAATAAGAATAACCAATGAATACCTCCACGTATATTTAAGCAACGAACCATAGGTAGACTGCTTATCATATTGCTGCATATACGTCAGAACAAGCGGCATATAAAACATAAAAGGAGTAATCGCATTCGTTGCACTGTCACCGATACGATATGCACACAGTGCCATATCCGGAGAAATCCCCATACCCGCCAATACCGGAACGAAAATGAACGACATAAACGCCCACTTCGATGTGGAAGAAACCATAATGAGGTTAATAAGAGCAGTAAACAAGATAAATAATATCAATATCCACAAACTATCCGAACGAACGGGGGAAAGCACATTCGCTCCCATTATTGCGATACACTTATCCAAATGGGAATACTCAAAACAAGCAAACATCTGGGAAGCAAAAAAAGCGATTACGAAATAAACACCCAATAACCTCATCGGTTGGGTCAGCCCCTCTATCACATCACTGTCCGTACGATAACGTCCGGAAACGAATCCATACACCATTCCCATTAAACCTATCCCCAAAGATAACAAGAACAGAATACCAATAATAAACGGCGAACGGATCAATCCGCCATTAACACCTCTTAATATACCCCATGAAGAGAATGTAGCCCACAGAACAAACGCCGCATATAGCAAGCCGACAATGACAGCTCCCCACAAAGCTCTCTGCTCCTTTCGAGACAGTTGTTTATAACCGCAGAAGGTATTACTCCCATTGTATTCTCCTAATCCCGGCAATAGTTTTTTACAAGTTATATGGTAAATAATGAATACCAACAAGAAAGTGGATACACAAAAGAAATAATAATTGCACAGAGGTCCGATCCGTCCGCCCAACACATCCGTCATATCGGCAGCCTCCTGTGTTGTGGCAGCAAGCATAGGATCGAGTGTGCTTAAAAGTATATTGGCACTATAACCGCACGACACCGATACATAAGCAGCTATGATTCCGCCTATGGGATGTAATCCTACCGAATGGAATAACGTTGCAGCGATAGGCAGCAATATGATGTATCCGGCATCACCCACTACATTGGACAGTAGTCCCAGAACAATAACACTGAGTATGATACGCCACGGATTACGTCCCCGTCCGCGTATGCCCTTGCGTATACACGCATCTATAAACCCGGAATGTTGTGCAACCCCTATCCCGAACATCGCCACGATAACCAGCCCCAACGGGGCAAAACCCGTAAAATTCGTTACTACATGACGCAGCAGCCATCGAATGCCTTCCGGGCTCAATAAACTCTGTACACGTATCTCTTCACCTGTATGAGGCAGACGCACACTCAAACCATAGACATCAAATATCCACGACAGAAAGATAACTCCCAGTGTCAGCAGGAAGAACATCGTTGCGGGATGGGGCATTCGCCATTTATTCCTCATAATTACTCGGTATTCGAAATTATTCCTCGTCCGCTTCCAGATTGTCAATATCAAGAATACGCAGTTCCAGTGCACGCACCACAAGGCGCGTAGCATTTACTCCCACTCGTTCGCACTCTCCAAAAAGGCGCCCTATCAAATCATTCTGCCGTTTCTCCAAAGATTTCACGCCAAACGGCATTCCTTTCAGGTTGGCAATCATTTCCTTTGTGTACCCCAAAGCAAGATGACGGAGAAAACGTTCGTCATATTCGTCTATGTCATAACTGATAACAGCTTCCTGCCGTTTCGTATCATTCCGGACGGAAGTTTTAAAACGTTCTACAATCTTTTCCAATATGGGATAATTGAAAACAAGTTTTTTCCCGTCCATAACAGCTTGTACGTCTGTCTTGGTCAACAATTCTCCAGTCTTCAGAATAATACCATCAGCTCCCGCTTCAAGGACATCCACCCATAATTTTTCGTTTAAAATCTCTCCGGTGAATATCAACACATGTACATCCGGATAGCGCTTAAATATATTGCGGCAAATATCCACACCGATAGTAGTGGAGCCACCCAAACCCAAATCCAGTAAAACAAGGTCCGGCACACCGGCTTCCATCAAACTCCAGAATTCTTGTTCCGTCATGGCGGTACCGATAACTTCCGCATCCGGTATTTCGTGACGGAATATCTCTTCCGTTCCTTTTAATTCCAGCTTTACGTCCTCTACAATAATGACTTTAAACTTCTTAGCTTCCATATTTCATATCTTTTTATCCTTACTTATTCTAATTTGCTCCGAGAAAAGCCATTATCTTCTCGGCTGAATTCTTTTTAGATAATGGGGCAGCGTAAAGTATACAGCAAATCCCCCTTTCTCTGCAGGTTCTGCATTAATGCGGCATCCTCTTCTTCCGGCAAATTCGTCATGGTCGCGAATAATCTGTTTGCATAACAAGTACTCCGTACCACACAACTTTCCCTTTTCACCGGCCGTCATACGTACCAGATTCGGGTAAAACAGTTGATTCAACTCTTCCCTTGTTTTCTCCCGCCGCATATCTGTAAAAAGAAAACGCACAAAATCATCTTCTACTGCACAAGTCAGGCGAATTTTTCCCGCAACCGGCACAGACAAAGCTTCATCAATCAAATTCTCCAATAAAAAATGCAATTGATTTACATCTCCGATAACCGATTCACTTACTGTTTCTATACTGAAAACAACAGAAGCTGCAACTCCCCTGCTCACCTTACGGAAATACTTCTCCGCAGCTTCCAACAGCTCGGGCACAGGAATCACCGTACGCCTGAAAGTAACCTCTTCCAACTGACGGGATGCACATTGGCTCAAAATGTAGAATACCCCTTTATAATACTCTATCAATTCGCTGATAGCCGCTACCGTTTCCCGCTCCTCTGTTTCCGACAGCTTACCGGAACGAAGTTTGCCTATCAATTGCTTTATTCTATTTGGATAATAAATCGTTTCATGTTTGATGGTAGACAAACAGTTATCAAGCACCATATTCTGCACATGTAGCAAACTGTCCTCCCACGACGCACGACGCGCTTCATCCTGAGCAGTCTCAATATCCCGGTATTTCATTGCCAGCTTCACTACCGCATTGAATATCACAATAGCAATGTAACGGGCTATCAACTCCAGCAATAAACGGTCGGACTCCTGCTGCATCCTGCTTCTCACCAAACACAACACTCCTATACACTGAGTGGAGTTTCCGGCTTTCACAATGAGAGGCAATGCCTGCATTCCATTTTCCGACAGATACCTCTGTTCTTCAAAACAACGTTGCATCAAGTCTTCCCACACAAGTTTGTTCTCTGCTACTCCTTCCAGAGGATTAGACGCGTACTCCAACCTATGGGCAGCCTCGTTATAAACCGCAATGCTCAACCGCTCTATACTCAACAACTCATTAACCGCATCGAATGCATTATCTGCGATTTGTTGCGGAATATCTTTCAACATATCTTCTTCACGTTTTAGCATCTCCTCGTCTTCGGATGCAGATATTACAGATGCGGTAAACACCTGCTTGTTGATTTCCAATACTTGCTCCAAGTTCCAACGGTTTACCAATCTCCTGCGGAAATACAGAACATAATACCCCAAGCATAGCGTAACCAATAAAATAATCACCAACAAGATACTCACCGTCTTATTATTCGTAGAACGCTCCAGTTCGCGGCAGAAATCTTCCAAAGACTGGTCCTCACCCAGCAACTTGTACAAAGTGGTATAAGCAGCATTATTATAGCCATACTCATCCCACTGTTTCAAAGCAAGAAATGCAACCGCCGCCTCATTCCTAATGTCCAGAATCACATGAAAATCGGAATTAAACATCTCATTCCACCAGTCCAGCTCAGCAGGTATGTCATCCCCGACCAAAGTCATATAACGATGCGGTTCTTCGGCATACTTCCCGTAATGTTCATTCAGGCAAACCATTGCGGAGTCTATATATTGCAAAGCCAGCGCATATTCACCGTCTACATTACAGTAATAGGCTTCATTGGCATAATCGGAAGCCTTATTCAGTAAAAGTTCATATTCTGCCTGCAAGGCCAATGTCAGAGAGTCAGTAAGTGTTTCTTTCAGCACATCGTTATCAGTTGCCTTACTGCAAGAAACCATACCTAAAGAGAATACAAGTAGTATCACGGTCAAAACCTTACGTACTCCTGCCGGCAGTCTGAAGTAGAAACGACTCCCCTGCCCTAACGTACTCTTCACATTGAACAGGCACACATTAAAAACAGGATTTGTTTTCTTATATTTCTCAATAATGCCCTTACAATTCATTAAGCCGAAGCCGTTGCCCTTATTTTTCCGCAATGCTTCCCGGTCGGGTGCATCATTCATGCCGATAATTTTGGAATCATACACCTTCTCGCCTATGATATGGTTAACATCTTCCGGAGACAGACCGCATCCGTTATCCTCAACGGATATTTCCACAAAATCATTCTCCTGCCGGGCATAGATTCTCACCTTACCCCCCTTGGGAGTGTACTTACGTGCATTTTCTGCCAATGTATTTATCATAAAGAGAGTCAATGCCCTGTCTGCCTTCACGCAAGCATCGGTAGGTTCTACTTCCAAATCCAGCTGTTTCATTTCAAAAGCCCGGCTCCCTTTCCTCAACAATTCAAAAAGCTCATTCAGTTCAAAAACTTCGATGCTCAGACTCAGCGTACCTTGCTTCATCTTAATCCACAAAGCCAGAATATCATTATACTCGTTAATGGTGGTAACAAGCTCATCAATATACTGATACTTTTCTTTTTTGATAGTTTCATCATGGATATATCCCATGCGTATCAATTTATGCACCTCGTTCAGAATACGGTCAATGTAAGGATGAATACCATCAACAATAGAAAGGCAAGCCTTCTTAATCAGATTCTGTCGTTTGTTTCCGGCAATATGTCGTTCATGAATATAGCGTTGTTTCTCCAGTCTGCGCTGTTCCTCGCCAAGGGAAATGGAAGTCATTCCGTTGTCTAACGCCCATTGGATATAAGGATTGATTACTTGCACCATAGCCTGTTCATCTTTCCTCATATGCCGTGCGAATATCAATTCCCTATTCTTGATACATACGTCTTCTGTTCCGAATAAGCATTTCATTTTGGGACGTACAGCCACCAGAATCGCATCCGTGATGTCTTTCTCGGTCTGTGCATCAGCAGGAATGGATACAGTTATCTCCTGACAAATATCCAGCATAGATTGCAAACGGTGCAGATGCAATCTGTTGCGCTGTTTAGAACGTTTATTAAAGAACCAGAAGAACACCACCACTACAATAAGCCCCGTAATCACACAGAAAAGCAACAGATTAAGCTGTCCCGCTTCTCTTTCCAATGCTTGATAACGACTTTCCAATTCCTTATCCTGACGGGTATCTTCCAGAATATCCAGATATATATTCCTGTTATAATCCGAATACTCTTTCATTTCCAATCCGGCATAGGTGACACTCAACTGCTCACGTATCCTTGAAATCCATTCGGGAACGGTTTTTAATTTCTGCCGAATCCAGGATTTCTCCGCACATATCGTATCACGACGGTCATAAGCCTTCAACCAATCCAGACTGTCGTGGCAATCGTAAAAACGGCGATGATGATCGTTTACACACTCTAAGGCACGTTTCAGAGTATCGAGTGCCTGCTCATATTCTCCATGCGCATTCAAATATTTCCCGATAGAAACGTATGCACCCGCAATTTGGTAAATGTCATTATATTGCCGGAATTTCTCCAAAGCCTGTTGTCCCAACCGCATAGGCAATAAAGAATCCACCGGCTCGCCGAATTGTTTCAACGCATGCGTCCGCCGTCCTTGATAAAAATCATAATTATCCGGAGAAGCCATCAAATTAGCCAATCCCTGTATACCGTTTCCTTCAAAATACAGATACCCTTTCCTGGAAGCTAATTTCCAAGTAGTGTAAAGTTCATCAAACTCCCTTAAACGACGCTCATCAGGCGTTTCTCCTTCGCACAAAGAAGCCGACCCTTTTATATAGTGATAATACAATAACTGATTTGTGTCTGTTGCCAACTCCTCATTCTCCGGCACCTCATTGATAGATGCCAAAGCTTCCGGCCGTTGCTGCAAATAATAGTAATATATGGCAGACACAATATAAAACTCCGACCGAGCATAGGTCAGCCGCATTCGCTCATGCCTGTCTACAAACAAATTGTTATCCTCTGCGATGCGTTTCATGCGGCGTACAGCACTATTGCGGTAGTCATAGAACTCTTTGTTCAGTGCCGTCCGCTGATAAATTTTCATCAAGCCTATATCGGCAATCAGAAGTTCCAATTCATTCTTTGTCAGACTGTACACTTCCTGATAGTATTTCTCCGCCTGTTCAAAGTCCATTCGCATAAAAGCGCAGAATCCCAGATTGTTACAAGCTTCCGCCTTTCCTTGCCTGTAAAGTTTCACTCCCCGGTAAGCCTTTGAAGCCGCATGACACGATGAGTCCAAATTTTTATAACGATAAGCATATGCCGCCTGATTTAAGGAGTCAATCAGATGCACCTCTTTTGTAGGAGCTGTACCCACGCACGAAACAAATGCCGTACCTATCAGGCATAGCATTCCTATTAATAATATAGATGAAAGGTATTTCACAAAGCAAAGCTACAAATAAATCCGGTAAAGAAAAATATTTTTTCTACAATAAGTCTTGTATTATGTAGCGGGAAATTCATACCTTTGCATGCAAATTAATAAATAGGTAATATCTATTACAAAATGAGCGAAAAAGCACCTTTTATGGTATTCTCAGGAACAAACTCGAGATACCTTGCAGAAAAAATCTGCGCCAGCCTTAATTGCCCTCTAGGAAAGATGAATATCACCCACTTTGCCGATGGTGAATTCGCTGTTTCTTATGAAGAGTCTATCCGTGGCGCAAATGTATTCCTGGTTCAATCCACTTTCCCTAATTCCGACAATTTGATGGAACTTCTGCTGATGGTTGATGCGGCCAAAAGAGCATCTGCCAAAAGTGTTATTGCAGTAATTCCTTATTTTGGTTGGGCACGTCAGGACAGAAAAGACAAACCTCGTGTATCCATCGGCGCCAAGTTGGTAGCCGACCTGCTTTCAGTTGCAGGCATCGACCGTTTGATTACTATGGACCTTCATGCTGACCAAATTCAAGGTTTCTTCAACATTCCGGTTGACCATTTGTATGCATCGGCAGTATTCCTTCCTTATATCGAATCATTAAAGTTGGATGACCTTGTTATTGCAACTCCCGACGTAGGCGGTTCAAAACGTGCCAGCACATTCTCCAAATACCTCGGTGTACCTTTGGTATTGTGCAACAAGACGCGCGAGAAGGCAAACGTTGTTGCCACCATGCAGATTATCGGTGACGTAAAAGACAAGAATGTAGTATTGGTAGATGATATTGTAGATACCGCAGGTACTATTACCAAAGCAGCCAACATCATGATGGAAGCCGGTGCTAAATCCGTACGTGCCATTGCCAGCCACTGTGTCATGTCCGATCCGGCATCATTCCGCGTACAGGAATCAGGCTTGACTGAAATGGTATTTACAGACAGCATTCCTTACTCCAAGAAATGCGATAAGGTTAAACAATTAAGCATTGCCGATATGTTTGCCGAAACTATCAGAAGAGTCGTAAGCAACGAATCTATCAGTTCTCAATATATCATTTGAAAATTGAGAATTAAGAAATAAAAAATAAGGGCTGCGCAATATTCATTCAGAATCGCGCAGCCCTCTCTATTTTTTAGGGACATTTTACCGAATGTCCCTTTTCATTCCCTGATTTCAATTACTCAACCTTCCCATTTTATAGGTTCCTTTCCGTACCAGCTTTCCATTTTTATCCGTTTCCACAAACGGACCGTCTTTCTTGCCTTGTTTGAAGAAACCTTCATAGCGGTTTCCGTTCTTATCTTCCTGCACGCCGCTCCCCTCTTCCAGACCATTTACAAAACCGCCTTTGTATTTTGTACCGTCGGTAAGAATCAGAGTTCCCTGACCGTTGAATTTATTATCTTTCCATTCGCCTTCGTAGGAGTCGCCGACGTTCCATTTGTAAACGCCATAGCCATTGCGCTGGTTGTCTTTCCATTGTCCGTCATATACAGCACCGTTCGCCCATGTAAACGTACCGTGTCCGTCCTGCATACCGTTCTTGAAGTTTCCTACATATTTATTGCCGCTGGCATGATAGTAAATACCTTCACCGGTACGTTCACCCTGCACATAAGAACCTTCGTAACGGTCGCCCGTATGAAAGAAGTAAATGCCCTTGCCATGCTGCATATCCTCTTTCCAATCACCTACATACTTATCGCCATTGGCATATTCAAACGTGCCTTTACCATCGCGCACATCATTCTTCCATTGACCGTCGTATTTGCAACCGTCATTCCAGACTAACGTGCCTTCACCGTTTTTCTTATCGTCTTTCCACGAACCGATGTATTTGGAACCGTTCTTCCAAACGTAAGTACCCTGACCTTCACGCTTGTCATTTATCCAATCGCCTTCATAAAGGTCTCCGTTATAGTAGTACATAGTACCTTTGCCATGCTGGTAATCCTGATACCACATACCGTCATAACGGTTATTATTCATAAAATAATAGATACCTCTGCCGTGCTGTTGGTCTTGAAACCACTGACCGTCATACTTTTCACCGTCGGGAAAAGTGTAAATGCCATACCCTTCACGCTTTCCCTTAACGTACTCGCCTTCATAGACATCGCCGTTTTTAAAAACCGTCTTTCCCTTTCCGTTGGGTTTGCGTCCTTTCATTTCACCGGTATATACGGAACCGTCCTTAAACGTATGCGTCCCTATTTTTATTTCCGATGAGAAAGTTCCCTTTATTTTATCGAAGAAGCCGCCTTTTTCCTGGGCTGCGACACTGCCCTGTGACAAGTATAACAGAAAAATTGCAGTATATAGATATTTCATCTTGGATTACAAGTTACTTAATTAGGATTTTGACAAAGATACAATTAATCTGCCAAAACCACGAGGCGGTTCCCGCTTTTTATGACATTTTTTTGCCGGATATGACTTCTTTTAATTTCTCTTTGCACAAATGCTTTCCGGCAAGTTCGCGTATATCTTCAGGAGTAATATCTCTGACTGCGTTCAGAGCATCTTCAAAGTGTGCATCGCCAAAACCCGAAACCTGAACGAACATCCACGCATCTGCCAGTGAGAATGCCGATTCATAACTGCGGCACATTTCGCCCAGCATATAATTCTTTACCATTGCCAATTCTTCTTCCGGCACCAGATCATTCTGCAGGCAATCTATTTCATGGTAAACCTCCCGGATAAGAGGCTCCACAAACTCGTTTGCCGTTTCCGTATTGATAACCAGCATTTCCGGTCCCGGACAAGAAACGATGCCTGCAGAAATGCCATAGGTATATCCCTTTTCTTCACGGATATTGGACATCAGACGGCTTCCGAAATATCCGCCAAACAGCGTTACCATCACTCTGGTCTTCAAATAATCGGGATGATGGCGTTCCAAAGAAAGCATCCCCATGCGAACCGCACTCTGCATGGCATCCGCATGTTCTACAAAAATTCGTTTATCCATGGAAGAAACCGGAATAAACTCCCGCCTTTCCGGTTTGCGGAAGTCTTTGCCGAACACTTCCTTACCAAACATATCTTCTATCCGCCGTACACAATCATCGCTCACCTTTCCGGAAACGTAAATCGTACAGTTCCGGGAATGATAATGCCGGTCGTAAAACTCTCTGAGTACAGCAGGATTTATCCTGCCATAATCCTCTTTCTGCACCAGCCGTCCGCAAGGATGCACCTCACCATATACAGCTTTCATCAGCGCCCGATGCGCCAGAAAATCCACTTTGGACGAGTTGACCATGAACTGCTGGATATTATTTTCTATTATAATACCCAGCTCCTTCTCCGGAAACACAGGCTCTTTTACGATGGATTCCAGTATTTCCAACGTCTGCGGCAAATATTTGTTCAGCGAATAAAGAGTAATATACGCATATTCCGATGCGCTGGACAACTCCAGCCAGGCACCGTAATAGTCCAACTTCTCCGCTATTTCCCCCGCACTGTACCGAAGCGTCCCTTCGCGCAGCATACGGTTCGTAAACAAAGCCTGTAACGGTTGCGACTGTTGCCAGCGCCCGCCTTCCATCAGCAGGTCTATGCGCACAACTTCATTATCGCCAGAATCAAGCACATTCAAAGACACACCATTGGGCATAGTGCACCGTTGGGGCATCTGTACGGCCAAGTGCTCAATGTCCCTCACCTTAGGCTGAATGGTCCTGTCCAAAAGCATCCCCGAACCGATATTCATTGAGCGTTTCGTGCTTGCAGGAAACGTTCCGCATGTTCCAAATCCTGCGGTGTATCAATACCGATTGTCTCCACTTCGGTAATACCGGCTTTAATGGTATAACCGTTTTCCAACCAGCGCAACTGCTCCAGCGACTCCGCCAGTTCAAGAGAAGACTGCGGAAGCGAGGTTATCTCTTTCAACACTTCCACCCGATAGGCATATAATCCGATATGCTTGTAATATGTATGGTTTTTCAGCCACTCCCGCTTCTCCGCATTACGTTGGTACGGAATGATAGAACGGCTGAAATAAAGAGCATTCATGTTCTTGTTGAGCACCACTTTGGGAGAGTTTACGTTCTCCAGTGCCTCAAAACCGTTATCGGCAGTAAAGGGTTTTACTAAAGTGGCAATCTGTGTGGACGGATCGTCAAAACAGGCCTTTACGGTCTCCAGTTGAGACGGCTGTATAAAAGGTTCATCGCCCTGAATGTTTACCACCACATCAAAGCCTTCCCCTACTTTAGTACAAGCCTCATAGCAACGGTCTGTACCGCTTTTATGATGCACGGACGTCATTACAACTTTTCCGCCGAATGCTTTTACGGCAGCTTCAATGCGCTCGTCGTCGGTAGCTACATAAGCATCATCCAAAACACCGGCCACTTGTTCATATACCCGTTGAATAACGGTCTTTCCGCCCAACAAAGCCAAAGGTTTGGCAGGGAAACGCGTAGATGCGTAACGGGCAGGAATTATTCCCAGGAATTTCATATCTTTAAAACTTAAATTACCACATTATTATAAAGAAACGTTTCAATGGCATTTGTCGCCTCAGACTTTCCATCATTCAATTCTTTCAGTCCGCGGATGATATAGTCCCGCTTTAAATCTTCGGGTTTATACACCCTGCTGTCACAAGACAGCAAGTCTATGTCAAGACGTACAATCTCCTGTTTCTTTTCTTCGGGAGTCCTTCCGGCTTCCCGTTCTATATCCTTCAAATGGAATATGACTTCACCCGCATCAGAATCGGACGTAAAGCGCGCCACCTGATTGGCAAACAACGCCTGCCGCCGGAAAAACAACGGCTCTGTGTCCGCTTCTGCAGAAAAACGGATATTCGGAAAAAGTTCGGACAGCCTCTTGCGTGCCAACGCCAGATTCTCTTTCCTGTTCACGTTACTGCCGATGCAGATTGTGTACACCATTTCCCAATTCTTAATTAAACAAATCGTCCAGTCCCATTTCCGATGCCGGTTCCGCATCCGCATCCTCATATCCGCTGTCCTTGCAGGGGTCAAAACCTTCAGACAGCTGGAACGTTTCGTTTTCATCATACCCCAAAGACTTGTCGCCAAGCACTTTTACCATATACTTAGCCCAGATAGGCAATGCCATGGAAGCGCCTTGTCCGTGCAACATCGTATCGAAGTGAATATCACGGTCTTCACCGCCCACCCAGCAGCCGGACACCAGCGAAGGCGTAAAGCCCATGAACCAGCCGTCGGCATTATAGTTGGTCGTACCGGTCTTGCCACCCATATCGGCTTTTACACCCAGACGGCGGACACGTCCGCCCGTACCTTCATTGACAACTGCACGCAGCATTACCAGCATCTTATAGGCACTGGATGCGCTGATTACTTCCTGCATTTCCGGCGAGAATGTAGCCAGCACATTACCGTCGTTGTCCTCAATACGGGTTACAAACAGCGGCGCAACACGAATACCCTTGTTCGGGAATGCGGTATAGGCGCTTACCATCTCTCCTACGGAGACTTCGCAAGGACCGAGACAGAGGGACACCGAAGGCACAATCTCACGGTTGCGCACACCGAAGCTGTGCACCAATCGCTTCAACTCATACGGGTTCAGTTTGCTCATCAGGTATGCTGTAATCCAGTTGTCCGAATTGGCCAATCCCCACTTCACCGTCACCATGTCGCCGTAACGTTTTTTGTTGGCATTGCGCGGTGTCCAGGGTTTTCCGTTTTCGTCTATCAATGTATATTCCACATGGCGAGCCTGGTCGCAAGGAGAAAAACCGTTCTCCATAGCCAGCGAATACACATACGGTTTCATGGTAGAACCGATTTGGCGACGTCCCACCATTGCCATGTCATATTTAAAGTAGTGATGGTTCGGGCCGCCTACATACGCTTTTACATGACCGTTACGCGGATCCATCGACATGAAGCCGGCACGCAGGAAGAACTTATAATAACGTATGGAATCCATCGGAGTCATTACGGTATCTTTCTCACCGCTCCAACTGAATACGGACATTTGTTCGGGCGTATCAAACGCTTTCCTGATTTCCGCTTCGGAAGCTCCGGCTCTCTTCATGATGCGGTAGCGGTCGGACAGTCTCATGGCACGGTCCAGAATTTCGTCTACCTGTTCTTGCGTCAGGCGGAAAGTATAAGGCGCTTTCTTCGCACCTTTCTTCTCTTTGAAGAAGTACCCCTGCAATTCTTTCAGATGCTCGGTCACGGCATCCTCTGCATATTTCTGCATGCGGGAGTCTATTGTAGTATAGATTTTCAACCCGTCCGTATAAAGATTATATTTGCTTCCGTCCTTCTTCGTATTCTTTTCGCACCAGCCGAACAGAGGGTTTGTTTCCCAGTCGAGCGAATCCTCGTAATACTTCTGCATCTGCCAGCCGCGATAGTCCGATTTATCGGGCTTCTTAGCATTCAGCACACCACGCAGGTATTCACGGAAATACGTTGCAAGACCTTCGTTATGGTCTACGCGATGATAGGACAACTTCAATGGCAATGCCTGCAACGAATCCCGTTCCTCAACGGTGATATATCCGGCCTTGCGCATCTGGTCGAGCACCACATTACGGCGTCCGCGCGAACGTTCGTTATAACGTACCGGATTATATAGGGAAGGATTCTTGCACATACCCACCAGTGTGGCGGCTTCCTCAATCTTCAAATCCTTCGGTTCGCAACCGAAATAGGTATAGGCGGCAGTCTTTATACCCACCGCATTATTCAGGAAGTCGAACTTATTGAGATACATCGTAAGAATTTCCTCTTTGGTATAATAGCGTTCCAGCTTCACGGCTATAACCCACTCGATGGGCTTCTGGAACAGACGTTCCACTATGTTGTCGGCGCTTGGCGAATAAAGTTGCTTGGAAAGCTGCTGGCTGATTGTACTGCCGCCGCCCGCATTCTTCTGCATCAGAATACCACGCTTCACCACGGCACGGAACAGCGCGATGGCATCAATCCCCGAATGTTCGGCAAAGCGTACGTCTTCCGTTGCAATCAGCGCATTGATAATATGGGGCGACAAATCATTGTATCCCACAAACACGCGGTTCTCCTTGCTATAAGAATAAGTTCCCAGAACTTTCCCGTCTTCCGAGAAGATTTCCGTTGCAAATTTATAATTGGGATTTTCCAAATCTTCCACAGGAGGCATATAGCCAATCCAACCTTTTGCTATCGAGAAGAAAATAACAACGCATGTCAATGTTATCAGCGCGATGAAAATCCAAAGGACTTTTACGACTTTCTTTATCATGTCCGGTTCCTAAAATTCGTTGGTTCAATATTCAATAATGGGGCAAAGATACGGAAATATATCAAAACAACTCTCACAATTTTAATAGAAAACTCTAAATACCCCAAAAACGACAGAAGCTCCGGAAACCTGCAAAAGCACAGGTCTCCGGAGCTTCCTAACTCATTGCGGACTTTGACAGTCAGCGAAGAGACATTATTTCCCTTGCCAGCTTATCCGTCAGCCTCACATTTCCTATCCATTTTCCGAAAGTCTCCAGATTATGCAAATCCGTCCCTACCATGTCGTACATACCTTTTTCCAGCAATGTTTCAGCATTTTTCATCACCTGTTTTCCATAATAACCGGAGAGCGAAAGCAAGTTCAGCTGCAACAGATAGCCCTTGTCCTTCAATTCGCAATAATCACCGTACCTCATATAAAGATAACGTTCGGGATGCGCAATCACCGGCGTATATCCGGCAAGCGATACATCGTACAACAGCTCGTCCAGATTGTTTGGTGGAGAAAAATAAGACGTCTCTACCAATACACAATCCCCACACAAAGGCTGCAATCCCTTCTCCAGTCTCTCCCCGAAACCGGAGTCCAACATATATTCAGCCCCCAGTTCAAGCACGGTTTCTCCGGTATAACGCTTGCGCAACGTATCGAAAGCCTGCAACACATCCTCCCAGTGTTCCACGCCATTCATCACATGAGGCGTCAGCCTCACCTTCTTCACTCCGAGCGAGTCGAAGTACGCCAACACCGCCAGAGATTCTTCTATCGTCCTTATGCCGTCGTCCACACCCGGAAGGATATGGCTGTGACTATCCACAAAACCTCTGAAAAAACCGGTATCCGCCAACTTTGTTTTATGTCGAAAGAAAAACATACCCATAGCGTTTAAATTCCAAATATCCTTTTGTACAGCGGCTTCTTGTTCTTCCGGTTTTCATCGTTCCCGTAATTGCCGTAACCATATCCGTAGCCATACCCATAACCTGTCTTTACATAATCTATTCCGTTCAGCAGAATACTCATATTCTTCATCTTTCCCGAATCATACAGTTCCTGCAACTCCGGTAACATCCGCTTGTCGAACAAGCCCGAGCGGACTACATAAACCGTCTGATCCGCCAACCGTCCGCACAACTGTGTATCCACCACAACACCATAAGGCGGGTTATCCAATAAGATATAATCATAGTTCTTTTTCAGCTCCTCCAGCAGCCGGTCGAGTCTGCCGCTCTTCAGCAATTCCGCAGGATTGGGGGGCAGCGCTCCCGATGTAATGATATGCAGCCGGTTATCATCTCCACACACCTGCACCAGTTCTTTCACATCATCCACCTTGCCGCTCAGGTAGTTCGATACGCCGGTCTTTTTCATACCTATCCCTACGCTTTTGCTCAAAGAACCCTTCCGCAGGTCAAGGTCGAGAATCACTACCTTTACATTCGCCAGCGCCATGCTCATGCCCAGATTAAGCGTAATAAAGGTTTTTCCGGAGTTAGGATTTGCCGAAGTCACCAGCACTACCTTTCCTACCGTTTTCTTTTCCGTATCCATAAAGTCCAGATTATCGCGCACTATCTTGAAAGCCTCACAAATGCTTTCCCTGCTGCCTTCCTGTACCACGATATCTTTCTCATGCTTATTCTTTTCAAGCGGCACTTCTCCCAAGAAAGGAATGTTCACACCCGCTTTCAGTTCTTTCTTCGTATGCACGCTGGTATTGAGCAGCGAGCGGATATAAATCCACAAGGCAGGCAGCATAATCCCCGCCAGCAAAGCAATCAGCGCTACCTGCACCTTCTTGGGTGCTACCGGCAAGTCCACACCTTCTGCCGGATCTATGATGCGGCAATTGCTCTCCGTAATGGAAAGCTGGAGCTCATTTTCCTCTTTTTTATTCAACAGAAACAGATACAGTTCTTCCTTTATCTTCTGTTGCCGTTCTATGCTTACCACATACTTCAACTGAGTAGGCACGAATGCTATCTTATTGCTGTTCTCCCGCTCCTTGTTCTTCATATTCGCCACCTGTATCTCCAGACTTGCTATCAGGTTATCCACAGCTTTTGCGATAGACAGGCGCATGGACATCAGCGTACCGTTCAGGTCACGCACGAGCGGATTATTGGCACTACTATTGGCTATCAGCTTGTTCCTACGCGTCAGCACCGTGTTGTACTCCATAATCAGGTTCTGCACTCCCATATCATCTATCCCGATACTTGCAGGGACAGGCTCTGTCGTCTTCGAGTTATCCTGCAAGTATTCCTTCATATATTGCGCCATATTAAGCTGATTTTCCACGCTTAACCCTTCCGTATCAAGCATGCTCGAACTTTGCAGATACAAGGCACTTTCCGAAGCAATATCCGTCAGTCTGTTCTTTTTCTTATAATTCTCAATTTCCGCATCCACGGCAGCCAGGTCGGCTTCGATTATCTCCAACCGCTCGCCGATAAATCTGGCGGTATTTATCACAATCCTGTTTTTATCCTCGATGGCATCGTTCTTATAAACCTCAATCAGTGTATTCAGTAAATCTTCCGCCCGCTGCACATTCTCGTCCTCGATGCTCAGGGCTATCAGTGACGACTGCTTGTTTGCCACCCCTACATTCAAAGCCTTGTTATATGACTCCGCTACTTCTTTCATATTTCCCTTCGTCACGTAGACCGTCTTGCCTATGCTGTTTTCGTCCGTAAACAGTGTCGATGCCACCACCATTTTTCCCACCGGAGTATTCACCGTATCTCCCGGCTGCACGGTCAGGATTTCGTCAAATTCCTCTTCTTCCTCTTCATTTTGCAGGGTCATATCCGCCAGCGTCACCTTTCCATTGTCCGACATCGTAACAGTAAGGCTTATCTGTTGTGAAGGAGTTGCATCAAGGAAAGTAACGGCAAACGGCGTGGACGTATAGAGTTCCTTCTTTCTCAGCCCGTCCCACTCCTTGTAACTTATATCCAGATGCAGTGTTTCGACTACCGTCCGCATCAGCCGCTTACTTTTAAAGATACCCACTTCGTTATCTACCGTGCTACCGCCTAACGAAAACAAATCCTGAAAAGCAGCCGCACCATTGACACCCCCGCCTTTTTGCTCATCCTTCACCAATACCGTGGCGGTACGCAAAAATATCTTCGGAGAACTTTTCAGATACAGAAAACCAATCAGGACACACACCGCTACGGAGAGGATAAACCATTTCCGGTTGCGATACACTGCCGACAGCATATCGGCAATCACCGTGCCCTCCTGCCGACGGCTGTCATTAAAATCTATGAAGTCCAAATCTTCAAACCTGTCTTTTCCCATAAACTTTTTCTTTACTGTTTTTTATTTGAATATAAGCACCGCCAAGGATACCATTACCGATAGTATGGAAGCAAACGTACCTATGGTTCTGTTCTGGTTTATCTCCCGCTGTCCTGCCTTTACCTTATTAGGTTCTACGTACACTACGTCATTCTGTTGCAGATAATAATAAGGAGACGACAATAAATCTTTGTTCCGCAAATCCAGCGAAACCACTACCCGCTCTCCATTTTTTTCCCGGATAACCTTTATATTCTCGCGCTGCCCGTAAATGGTCAGGTCGCCAGCAAGGCTCAATGCGTCCAGCAAGGTGATGCGGTCGCTGGTTATCTCGAATGTTCCCGGCCGGTTCACTTCCCCCAATACCGATACTTTGAAGTTCAGGAACTGGATGGTTACGATGGGATCTTTCACCAGTCCTTTTTCTATCAACTGTTTTTTGATGTATTTTGTCAGTTCTGCACGTGTCATTCCCTGTACTTTGATAACTCCCAACTGCGGAAAGTCGATATTTCCCTCTTTGTCCACCAGATACCCCAATACCCGGTTCTGTCCTCCTGCATATCCGGTATTGCTGTTAGCTATCTGATAACTTACCATCGGCAGATTGAACATCTGTGCCAGTTCGGGGTCTTTACTGTTCACCATAATGGAAAGCAAATCATCCGGATGAATCCTGAGGTCATAATCCTGGGTTATCTTTTGCCGATAGTCATCCGGCACATCTTGCAGGTACGAAATCTGTTTTTGCGATGCACAACCCGCCAGGACACATAGTACAAAGGCTATGTATCCATACTTCTTCATGTTCTTTATCATATTATTTTATCGATTGTTTTTTAGATTAGTGCATAAAAGCTACAAGTGCTTTTTTTACTGCGTTCTTTATATGCTGACAAATAAACTCATTCATCCATCCCCAACCAAAATCAAACCAACGTTGCGGATGGGTATTGATAATCAGCTTTTCAGGAAGCTTGTCATTACCGATTAAAGTAATCAGTCGGCGGGTATTTTTGACTTTCAGTTCCAAGCCGCCTTCTACTTTATCCCTTACACTCGCACCTGTCTTATTCCATGCCCGCCCCGTATCTGTGATATAGAGTACTTTCGTATAATCCACATCAAAATACGGTTCTCCGATAATCCCCGCTTCTCTATAATTATATTTCTCCCACAGTTTCCGGTTATCCCACCTGCTGAGCGGACTTCCGTGCATGCAAACAGTCTTGGCCGGATAAAAACGGCGTATTTCGGCAAGATGCTTCTTGAAATATTCAAAAGCCTTTTCGTGGTTGCCTTTGGCAATTGTCAGGTCTTCGTAATGATAAGACACTTCATGTCCCAGAGTCACTATCCGTTCTATTATCTCCTCATTCCAAGTTCCTTTTACAACCCTTATATAATAAGAAGCTTTGATACCCGAAGCATGTTCCATTTGTGCCATCCGTAGGGCGTTCTCCGGTCTTTTGTCGATGTCATGCCTCAATACTACGACTTTGC
This sequence comes from Bacteroides sp. NSJ-48, assembly GCF_014287405.1. Taxonomy (NCBI): domain Bacteria; kingdom Pseudomonadati; phylum Bacteroidota; class Bacteroidia; order Bacteroidales; family Bacteroidaceae; genus Bacteroides; species Bacteroides sp. NSJ-48. The sequence continues at coordinate 23,030 of NZ_JACOOD010000007.1, forward strand.
CGCCGACAGGAACAGACAGAAACTCCTCGAATGTCCGGAAGGCATAACCGGACTGCTCCAGTGCGGATAAAAGAGACCGGTAAGTTTTAAGAGTGAAATCCATTATTGCTTTTTCTGTTATCAAGTTCATCCACAAACGAATACATGTACTCATTTACATCTATAAATAAATGATTGATGGTATCCCTGGCTCTCTCCTGCTCTCCGGCATAATCCTGTTTTGCTTTAAAGCGGCCTATCCATTCCTCAAAATCCATGCTTTTCCGGTTATGCAAAATTCCCAGCCTTGATGCAGCACGATTTGCCGGCATATCATATCTGATTCCTAAATAATACGACGGCACTCCCAATAAAGCAGCCTCACGCGCCATGCTGTCTCCCGAAGATATCAAAGCACAACTATAATAAATAAGAGAATGGATGCCCTCGACCGGCTCTTCCAGCAGAATCCAATCTTCTGGATACCTCTCTTTCATGGATTTATCTTCCAAAGAAAGCAACACTTTCCTACCATGAGGTATTTTCGAAGCAATACCCATAACGGCACCCGCATGTTGTCCCGTATAGTTAACCGTACCTACCGACACCTCCCTCACAAAGAAATACTCTTTGGGATGCAATTTATATTTATCCAGGAATATTCTGTCGGGCGTAAACACATTCGGTGCCAGATATGCCCATTCCTTAAGGGCCGGCAACACTTTTACCTGAGAAGACAAGACATAACCGGGCGGCAGTTCGTAAAGGCAGTAATGAGATATTTTCGAAAACCATATTTTGGGCCTGAAATCAAAAGTCTGCGGGTCATCATCAAAAGTGTAGGAATGAAAGCCTCTCACTCTACCTATGACACTGCTTAAGAAAGCATTGGAATAAGCTATATCTATCCGCTTATCCAATGACCATAAAAACAGTTTGACAATCCGTATCAAATTGGCATCTACGATAGCCGACCATTTTGCAAGTCTGTGCCTGCCTATCACATAAATCTTTATTGCAGGATACGCAGCCAGTTCTTTCCGAACAATCAAAGGCATTTTCCCTCTGTCCAATACGGTGAGATACACAACATGCCCTTCTTCTGCCAGACGGATGATGAAATTCTTATAGAAATTATATTGCGGAGTATGGCAAATATCAAACCATACACTCTTCCTGCTCCTACCAGCAGATTCCCCTGTAACCATTTTCTTTCTCCAGCTCCTTTATCCTGACCAAATCAATTACCGCCTGCCCATCTCTGACCCTTACCGATTTGAAAATCTCGTCATTGTTGCTAATGATAATCGTTTCCGCCCAATCCAGCAAAGAGTCCATATCATCCTGCAACATACAGTTCAAATGCGGCAACTTCTCTTCAATCACGCTTTTATTCTTTCCTATCAGCCGAGCCAAAGAAACGCTTCTGTCATATATCCTTATTTCATACCCCTTACCATACAATGCTTCTATCACATGTATAATAGGGCTGTTTCTCATATCATCCGTTCCTGCCTTGAAGCTCAATCCCAATACACCGATTTTCTTATGTCCTACTGCCTGAATCCACTCAATGGCGTTTTCCATGTGGTGCTGGTTGCTGCTTTCTATGGCATTCAGAACCGGCGTTTCCACATACAGGTCATGCGCCATTGTTTTCAGGGCTTTCAGGTCTTTAGGCAGGCAGCTGCCGCCATACGCAAATCCCGGTTTAAAATAATAAGGGGAAATATTAAGCTGTTTGTCCATGCAGAAAATACGCATCACTTCGTGCGAATCAATGCCGTATGCCTTGCACACCCTTCCTATTTCATTGGCAAAAGTCACTTTGAGAGCATGATAGGAATTGTTTACATACTTAATCATTTCCGCCACTTCTATAGAAACCGTCTCAATGGGTGCACCCATCGGTGCATACAGTTCCGTCATAATATCCCGTGCCTTTTCACAGTCCGTACCTATTACCGTCAGTGGCGGATTCATATAATCATTTACAGCCGTTCCCTCTCTCAGGAACTCCGGATTAGATACAACGGCAAAGTGCACATTCCGTGTCTTTCCGGACATATCCTCTATTATCTTACCCACTGCTTTATTCGTACCGGGAAATACGGTCGATCTGATGACGATAATATGAAAACCGTTTTTCTCCTTCAATGCCTCTCCTATCTCTTCGGCGGTCTGATAAATATAATTTAAGTTCAAATGTCCGTTATTCGTAGAAGGAGTACCTACGCACACAAAAGAAATATCACTTTCTCTCACAGCCTCCATGTAGTCGTGTGTAGCTCTGATTCTTCCTTGCAGATGCTGTTCCCTGATTATTTCGTCTATACCTGCCTCTACAATTGTAGGCATCCCCTCGTTTATTTTTTTAATCTTTTCGGAAGAAATGTCTATCCCGATAACTTTATGGCCGTTCTGTGCCAAACATCCCATGCCTACACATCCTACATAACCTAATCCAAAAAACGAAATGTTCATTGTTTTATTCTTTTTAAAATTTTTACTCCTATTTTCCCGATATGATATAATACCGGATTCAAGATGCATAAAAAACGTCCGTACTCTACCAGCTTTCCGCCGAATGCCGCTTTAAAGTCCCGTACTCCATAATTCTCATCGGCTTTTCCTGCCCCCATCATGTCGGATATAGGAATCCGCTCCTTTAAAGTCCGGTCTATAGCAGCCCATGTAGCCAATGTGGAAGGGCGTATTGACTTAAAACGTTCATCCAAACCAGCTACAAACCAATGATATAAAGTCTTATTTTTTAAGATAGAACATGTCACTCCACCTATTATTTGATTTTGATATTTTATCAATAAAATCCTTCCCCAATCCGATTGGTATAATCTCTCAAAAAAATCGAATGGAAATAGAGGAGTCTTTACTTTATTTCTATATAAATCGACTAAAATCCGATAATATTCACGAACTTCATCCAAAGACGGAGAATCCACTAATATTGCGCCCTTTCTAAAACCGGCTTTTATGTCGCGTTTTTTACTACTGTGCAAATTCTTTTGTATAACTTCTTCGCTGCTGCAATCTATATGAAAATTCAAATGAGGTATATACTCAAAATCATTCTCACGAAACACATCTCTATACAAACTGTAATCTTTAAAATTACGGAACTCTATATAAATTGCTTTCTTATTCAATTTATTCCTGCAATAGGTCAAAAGTGCGGACAAAGCTTTGTCACTGATATCATCTGCCAGCAAAGCTCCACCTGTCACAATTGCTCTTCGTGAGAAATATTGTTTTAGTTTTCCTCCATCCTTTTGTATATAGCCAACCACTATTCCTTTCAAACATCCGTTCTCGGTAACCCCAAATACAAAAGCTTCCAAAAAAGACAAACCCGAATAAAAATCATAACATTCCTTTGTCTGGAAAAAATTGGCTGTCGAAGACTGTGCAATCAGCTCTTCCCAAGCTGTTACATCTATTCTTTCACTTACAAATATCATCTGTTCTATGTATGTTAAATATTGCGGAAAATCACGGTATTTGGCTCAAAACTCCTTTCAAGACCCTCTTTTCGGCTCACATTGAGCCGTATCCATTTAATATACTGTACATCTATAAAAACGTACTTTTCATTGCCTGTATTTCATCACTTTAGCCGGATTACCGGCTACAACAGCAAAATCCGGTACATCCTTGGTTACCACGGCACAAGCACCGATAATCGCGCCACGTCCTATATGTCTGCAACCGGGCAACACCGTAACCCGTGCACCAATCTACACATCACTTTCTATGTATAAAGGAGTTTTACCTTCCGAACCTTGTTTATTCATGGGAACATCTGTACGGCTATGCCGATGGCCTTCTCCTAAAAAGAGAACATCTTCTCCCATCATCACATTATCACCAATAGTAAGCATTCGCATAAGCACCTTGAAATTCCTGCCAAGCCCTACATTATTTCCTATCCGGACGTCTTTTCCATTCCCGATATACGCGCCTTGCTCAATATTATTGCCACTACCGCAACACCCCAATATATGGCGGCATATTGCTCCACGCATTCTTTTTGCAGCAGTACCAATGACCGGTACAGTCGATTTTGGCAAATGTCTGGCAAAACCATAATAAAGTAAAAGGCACAATTTGTATCGTATATTCATAATATCCTTATTACTCGCTGATAATGAAATGGCGTTTGTTATTGTGCAGAACAGGAAGTTCTGCTAAAAGCTCAATAGTAACCGATACACCGAATTCCTGTTGCCAGAAACGAATAATATAGTTCCCTACTTCCGTATCATAGTTTTCGTTCACCACTAACCGGAACACTACGCGACCACTCTTTTGCTTTACTACTTGAAATTGGTCGATAGACCTTTTCAGTTCGGGAATATCCGTCTGGAAGAAGACGGTAAAATTGTGTACAATGAACCGTCTGCCCGACGGCATTACCAGTACATCATTATCCCGACCTAAAATCCGTACTATCTTTAGATGCTCCCTGCCGCATTCGCAAGGCGTATCGTCCACTTCAACAAAGTCCTGTGTATCATAACGGATAAAAGGCTGTGCCATGTTCCACAAACTCGTTGATACAAGTCTCCCAACCCCTTTTTTAACAGGATTTCCCTGTTCGTCCACTACTTCCGATATTCCATACTCCTCTGTTGAATGATAGCAGGTATGCGTAGGACATTCAAAAACGCACGAATTGCCCTCACAGCTATATGAGTCGAACACTTTACATCCCCAGGCCTCTTCTATTTCTTTTCTCGTTTCCGGAAACAAGGTATTGCCGGTGGTTGTTATCGCCACAGGCGACCAGGCAAATTTCGGATGCACACGTTTATAACGTGCCAGTAAAAGAAGCGGGTCGGGATAACAACGGATTACCCGGGGTTTATAACTTTCTATCCGCCGCAACACATTGGCAAAATTCTCATCCGTCAACGGGTTGGTAGCCAGATAAAGATTGTTAGTCATATAATCCTGCAACCGTTTCACGGGATTATTTCTCGGATTCTGACTCAGCTTGACATACCTGTCACCCAGTCGCCACCCCATATCATACCAGCCGCGTAGATTGGCTGCAATATTCACCGAGTAATCTTCTTTCGTGGTCAGATAACGAAACGGCTCACCGGTCGAACCCGATGACGCACCTTGGACAATACTTTTTTCAGGAATACCGGCTGCCTTAAACCGTTCAATACCTTCTTTTTTTATCATGGCTTTTGTTACAATCGGCAACAGGCGTAAATCTTCTTTTGTCCGAATATCCGCAGGTGTCAACTGCAACTTATCCATTTCTTCCCTATAAAAAGGAACATGCCCGTAAGCATGAGTAATCAGCAGCCGTAGCCGTTCGTTCTGAAACCTGTCGATTTCCTCCCTACTCCAATACCGGCTCTTTTGCAGAAAACGCAGATATTTGCTTACCGACTGCCCGGTCAATATATCACCCAAAGGCAGGATAACCCGTTCCTGAACACAATGATTAGATATCATATTTTAAAATAATAGTTTATCAGATTATTAATAAGCATCCTTTTTTCTTTGAAAGAAACAAAGAAGAAAGTCTGTATCAGCGATAGTTTCATCAAGATACGCTCTATCATACGCCTTTTCGAAAGTTCTTCGGAATAGCCGGTATCATAGGTCGTGTCGCATTTCGAGCGTTCATACTTGTTTTGTATTCCGGCAAAATAAGGTTTGAAACTGTCTGCCGGCATTCTATGCATCAGATGCCTGAAAGAAAGTTTTATGCCGAAAAATTCTATCTTTTCTATCTCTTTGCTATCCGTATCGAAATACAGGTCAACTCCCATTCCTTTGGAGAACTGTTGTGACTGGAAAGGCTTGTCAAAGCAAAAATTACCCAATGAGTAGAAAATATGCCCCGCTTTATATTTTTCATAAGGCTGAATGACATGAGAGTGGTGTCCTACTATAATATCCGCTCCGGCATCAATCAATCTGTAAGCCATATTCCTCTGCATCATCGAGGGACGGTGAATGTATTCATTTCCCCAATGCAGAGTAAGGATTTTCAAATCCGCTTTCCTGTCCGCCATCTCATTTAAAGCCGCCATTGCATTCACCTCATCCAGCACAGAAAAACAGCCGTCGTTGTCAAACTTGTCCAAATCTACATTGCAAAAGCCCGCAATGCCTATCAGGCAATTATCCCGATGAATATATAATACACGATTATCGTTCCCCGCAACTGCAATGCCGGACTCTTCCAATATTTGCAATGTTCTCTCATATCCGCCTTTCCCATGCTCCAGTATATGATTGTTTGCCACATTGAGCACTCCGATACCGCATTCTCTCAGAAAACGTGCAAACTCCGGACTGCCGTAGAAATCCGGTTTTCCGGCAGCAAGCGAAGGTTCCAGAAGAGGGCTTTCAAGATTGCCTATTACAATATCCGAATCTTGCGTGATACCTTGAATATTATCCTTCCACCTTTCTCCTTTTGTAGCTTCAAATTGCGATCTGATACCAAATCCTACACTCAAAAATTCATCTGCCGGAAAAATATCGCCAACCAGTGTTATTTTCATTGTCTTGCTGTTATACGTGCAAATACATTGTCCCATATTCCTGCATTACTCTCTACCGATATGCTTTCCACGATTTTCCGTGCCTCTCTACTCGTTTTATCCACAAGTTCCTTGTCAGAAAGCAGACGCATCAAACAGCCGGCAAGTTCCATTTCACTGTCCACATCATTGAATACAAATCCGTTTGTGCCATGCCTTATCACATCTACAATATCACCTACGTTCGACACGACAGGTACACATCCGCAAGACATCGCTTCAAGCAACGACACTGGAAAGCCCTCTCCCTTGGAGCAGGAAACAAAAATCCTGCTGTTCCGGTATATCCGCAATTTGTCTTCCAAATCGGAGATATAGCCGACAAAGTCTATATACTCCCCGATGGCCAGTTCTTTTGCCATTCTTTTCAGGTTGTCAAGTTCCTCACCGTCACCGGCAACAATCAGTTTCACGCTGCATTCATTCTTTATTCGGGATACGGCTCTCAACAGCAACCCGATGTTTTTATTTTTATCTATCCGCGAAAAAGACACGATGTCATACTTCCGCTCGCCCTCTTCCTGCATATTACTATCCATAAATGCCTGATTGGGCAAGTTGGGCAGCACAACAATCCTGTCCGCATCGAAGCCCTTGGACACCAGGTAGGCAAGCGTTTGTTGTCCTGTAACCGTAATTATCCGGGCTTTCCTGAATACTGCCAAGTTTACCCTTTCCCTGATTTTCCCACCCAGCCAAAACTCACGATGCCCTGCAATGGTGATATGAATATAAGGAATATTCGTCATGGCACCGATAGCTTTTCCGATATAGCCATGCGGAGTATTCAGTACACCTATTATTACATCTATCTTATATTTTGAGCAGTAGCGGACTCCTGCCACCACCTTCCTGATATGACGGATTCTGCTTTCCGATACCTTTTCGGGAGACAGGTAAGTAACTTTACCGTCAATCATATCACCGGGAAAGTCACGCAAGACATAGACATGGTCTACATACGATGATTTCAATAAAGGAGAAAGAATATTCTCTGTCAAAGTCTGGTTTGATAATTTGGCTACTAATAAGACATTCATTTGTCCAATCCCTCAATTTTTATAATGAACGATTCTTTGGTACGATTTACATACACTGCTGTCAGCAACATCATGTATATGGCGGGAGAAAACATAAGGTAAGCCCTGTGGGCAACAATCAACAGCGCTATTGCGGCCAATAAGAATCCATACTTCATGCTACCTTTTCGGGCAATTGAAAAAATCAGTAGCAACATAATGACAGTTCCTATTATCCCGAACCGGTAGACTACCCCTCTCCAGTTTGTTCCTACCATTTCGTCATTATCGTATCCCAATCCCACCAAAGCATCATGAGAGTGAATAAAACTCTCATATCATTGATATTTGTAATTTTGAAACAGGCACATTAATTATCCAACAAGTTTTTTCAGAAAACTGAATCCGGGAACTTCCATAAGCCATATGACAATACAGCTGAAAAAGAATGTCGACACAGATGCCAATGCAAATTGCGGCAGACCGGCATATACTTCCGGAAACAGATATACTAAAGTGGCAACAAAAAACATGTGAGAGAAATAAATCAACGTACTCATCCGTCTGAACCATAGAAACAGCTTTCTGTCTGCCAACCTTATCCGGATTACAAACAGCAGAATACAGAAGCAAAGTAAATGAGTGGAAAATGGTAAATCATACAAAAATGCAGCAACGGATAATGCTGCCACCCAACAACTCCACACAGTATGCCTCAAAAAATAATCCTGCCATTTACCCAAAAACATCCCGACAGAGACAAAGCCAAAACCCACGAACAAACCGTTTCTCGTACCAACGAATGTCTTTTTGTAAACATAAACAATTTTCTCCAAACAATCATCTGCATGTTCCGTTTCCAAAACGTATTTTATTCCCCAACCTATCAAGGTAAGACAAAGTCCGCTTATCAGAATCCACTCGACTTTCATTTTCCATTTTAACATTATCTTCACAAGAAACGATGCCCAAATTAAAGCCAATAAGTACCACAGAGGCCAGCTCATATGGTTTTCACCTGTAAATATCACATTCCGGCAAAACAACGCGAATGCCCTGAGCAAACTGTTGCTCTCAACTACACACGAACCGTAAAAAGTCAGTGGCAAGTAAAGCAGTGTCCATAGAATGTAGAGCTTTACCAACTTTATTATGTAACTATTTATTACCCCCCCCAATAAGTTTTCCACACGTTTACCGCACACTTCTACGGGGCGCTGCATGCTTATTCTGCGCTGCAATAGAAAACCCGAAATGACAAAGAACATCGGTACTACCCACGGACAGATAAGCCGCATTAAGAGAACTTGGTCATACGCAGTGTGTATCGCTATGACAAAGAAACTCATGAGGAACTTCAAAAGGTCTATACTGTTATAATGTTTCATCTGCTATCCCGTTTTCTGTTTGAAATAGACTTTAGCAGTTGTTTTTCGCGAAACCTATTCAGGATGCTATCTGTATATCGTAAATGAACCAATCCTACTCTTCCGTTTTTACATACAGGAACCGATACCGGCACGTATTGCATTAATCCGATACATATAATCACAAAAAACAGTGGGTCTTTAAACTCTATACTCGAAAATGACCAAGCACAGGTCATCATGAGTAATAACATACGACTAAATAAAGACAAGTCATATTTTAAAGTTCTCCAAAATCGCCCAATAAGTATAGGAAAAAAGATTAAAAAAGAGACTCCCCAATGAATACAATTATTTAGTAACGAACCTGATCCCTTTATTACAACTCCACTACTTGTTTTCAATAAACCGTTATCATTCAGACCATATCCCCAAGGCCATTTGTAAACATTACTTTTAGTAACTAAAAAATTAGGTATTCGGCTAACATTTTGCCCTTCAACGAGAAAATCATAATCGGAAATCTCTTTTGTTTTTACATCATCCACAATTAGATTTATTTTCTTCATTCCAAATGATGATGCATAGAAGGAAAACAAGAAAATGCCTACTCCTAATATACTTAAAATCTTATAAGACACCTTTTTCTGATTGAATGCGACAAATGCAAATATCATAATCAGACTAATCAAATAGGTTGTTGAAAGTGTTGACAGTCCGATAATCATTACTATCCACATTTTCCTATCTATTTTTATATTATTCCTCGTTAGGCGTAAGCATATCCAAAAAGATAGTATAAAGCCGAAGAATGAGGGTTCGGAAGTAAATCCACTGTTCCTCAATAAACCATCTGTCACCCACGAGGGATATGCTGTATAAATAAGGAAACTCCAACGTTCCCTTGAATCATCATCTACTGTTAAATTTATAAAGTCCAGATAATCATGAAAAAAGGAAAAATCAAATAACTGTACCAACCAAAACGGAACGCTTATTAAAGCAAGAATGTATACGGTCTTATCATAAAAAGAAAAGAAATTGGCGATGACATATTTTAAAAAGAAATAAGCTGTTAGGAATCGGATATTATATCCTACATAATTACTTAAGAACTCCGTGGACAAACCTCCCCATTTCAGTACTGATATAAAATTTATCAAAGCAAATACCAAAATAGGAATTAATATGATAGCATCGAACCTTTGTTTGCTTTCAATCGCAATAGTAAGCCCATAAAAAAAGAAAAATAGCAGAACAATGGCATTCCCCGCAAAGATGTTAGGGTTCGCCCCGATATAAATGAGTACATAGGCAATACTTATTACATTCTTTAGAACCGTATTATTCATACAATTTTATCTTAATTTATCTGCTCCTATTGTTTTCCTCAGAAAGTCTTTTATCCTAAAATACGGCTCTGCAAAAAGTGAGTAATAGATGCTATCACCAACAACACGTTTTAGTAAATACGGAAAAGTTTTTTTCTCTTTTGCAGTCCAACTCCCTTCAAAATGATGAACTGAATATGTTTGGGGGGTAATCCGAATTTTATTGGTTCTATTATCCTTCGGAGAAAAATAATAATGCGGAAATACCGACACAACTTTATCAGAAAAATCAAATTGCGTTATATCCTTGATTCTTTTTACCTGATAATTATATTCTTTAAAGCATTTCATTATTATGACCGGCAATGGCGTAGTATCCATTTCTCCATTATTTGATATAAAAGACCGTTGTTCATAATATCTCAACAACATAGAAAAAAGAGGATGATTTTTTTCAGTCCCCAATACTGCCGCCTCCACTGCATTCGTTAATTCATATCTTTCTATACCCATAAAATATGGCAGTTCTAATAAATCATCGAACTTTTTTAGAACCTCCACGTCTAAATCCAAATATATACCTCCGTAATTCTTTAATGCCCATATTCGAATATAATCTGCTGCAAAGGCATATTTTTTTCTTTCAAAGGCTTGTTTAGTCCAAGTTACAGAATCAATATCAAAGCTATCCCTATTCCATAGAATAAATTTGTAATCCGGCAAGTATCGATGCCAGCTTTCCAGGCACTTCCTTATTTTATCCGGGTAAGGATCATTACTAAGCCAACAGTAGTGAATAATTTTAGGTATCATATAAATAAATAGGATTACATTTTTTTATAATCAATCTCTTTAACTTCGAGCAGTAAAAGTCAAACTCTTTAATTTTGAACAGTTTAGAAAAAAGAACGTACATGACAATATAAACAAAAGCCTGAATAATAACCTGCCAAACAGGTGCAACAATGAAAAAGGAAGATGCCCAATAAACAAAAATTGCTGGCAATACCGCAATGAATAGTGTAAGAAAAATGTCTCCGAATTGGGTTCTGAAATCATAGTGAATCAGTTTTCCCACATACATGGAAGCTCCGATATAAAACAAGAACTGAGACAACGTATATCCTATAAGTAGGCCAATCATGTCAAACTTAATGCTGATAACAATAATAATCAGCCCTATCGTCCTAAGTACAAATTCTAAAATAAAGACTCCCTTACTTTTTCCTAAAGATTTGATGACATTCGTATGAGTTTCGAACAGAGTAGTCAGTAAACCGGCGACAGTAAGAAGTTGAAAATAGGGAATCATCGGAAGCCACTTACTCGTAAACAAAACGGTAATCAATGGTCGTGCTACTACAATCAGAATTATCGCCATTGGAAAATAAACGAATGCTATCGACCTGATACATTTTGAAAAAGCATTTTTTAGTCTTGCTATGTCATCTTGGATACCCGAAAAGATAGGGAAAGTCACATTTATAACAGCCGAAGAAATACAGTTCCGCGGTACATCCTGCAACTTTCCGGCTTGAGTATAATACCCCAATTCCATAGGTGAGAAACACTTCCCGATAATCAATGAAAGTACGTTATAATAAAGGCGATTCAATATCGAATTGAAAAACATGAAACTCCCGAAATTCAGTAAGCTGGTAATAGACTGCCAGTCAAATACCCACAACGGTCTCCAACGATTATATCTCCAATATGCCAAACACTGTACTATTCCTGTAACAAGTAATTTTGCAACTAAGCTCCATACTCCTGCCCCCCAATAAGCGAATAAAATTCCTACCGAAGTACCGAAGATAACGGAACTCAAATTAATTTTTGCGATTCGTCCGAATGCCAGTTGCTTTCTCAATACATTCTGCTGTACCAGCATTAAAGCATTTATTACGAGAATAATACCTTGTATCTTCAATATATCGCTCAGCAAAGGAATCTCATAAAAGTCTGCTATCAAAGGAGCTGTTAAAAACAACATTGCATACAATACAAATGATAAACTCAGATTCCAATAAAACACTGTCGAGTAATCTGTTGCGGTTGGATTTTTCTTTTGAATCAACGCACTTCCGAAGCCACCGTCGACGATAGCGTCGGATATGCTGATAAAGACCAACAGCATACCGATACATCCGAAATCATCCGGAGACAGTAAACGGGCTAATACAAGGTTGGAAACAAATAAGAAAAATGACGAGCCAAAGCGTTCTACCGCATTCCATATCATTCCTGATATGGCTTTTTGCTTCAATGATTCGGGCATTGAAAAATATATAAGGATATGGTTAAAGGAGTTAAATGAACCTATCTCCTTTTTATTTATTACACGTTCAAAATTTATAGCATTCTCTTAAAACGCCTTTTTGTCATCTTCGATCCTTTCAGGCAATCTTTTAAGGCAGAGAACTGTTCCTCGGTCAGTCTACCCATTAATTCGACTTTGGTTTCTCCGTTCTCAATCTGTTCTTGGAAAACTGTAACGGGATAACTGTCTATATCTGCACCGTAAATGAAAGTATTCAAATTAAAAGAGAACGGAAGCTGCGTATCGGGATGTATAGCTATATTTTGCTTGGCAAGAAAAATATAAATGTTTATCTGACGGTCGGGAATTTCCATACATCCCTCCTGTAACTGCATATCGGCAGGTACATGGTCTTTAGAAGTGGGTAAGGATGCCAGTATCATCGCATTCTCCGCTTCTTTAAGCACAACGAAAAATTTATTTTTAGGACAAGCTCCGTTTTTAAATATAAAAGGAGAAAATTTCAGTAAGTTACCCTCCTTAAACATGTTCCTGAGCTTTTAGGATATTGGCAGTCTGATGAATGGCAAGGCTCTCCTTGTAATCTTCCCGCGCACAATCGGACAATTCCTCAGAGAAATCTATGGTATAATCGGAATTATTGCATAAACCTTTGTTGAAGGCAGTCAGCAATCCATGCTTTTTAGCGGCATTGAACCATAAAGAGCCCTCTTTATGCACTTCCGCCACTAACTGTTTGGCTGTTTTCTTGCCATACTTCCGGATGATTTCATCCATCATCTCCATTTCGCAGTCCGAGAACTCATCATCACAGAAAGGCTTGATTGCCCTTATATACGTAGCATCTTTTTGTACCTCTGTTTTTACAAAATCTTTCAACAGGAAAGGGCCGTCGGACAAATCGATGAAAATATCTTTGGCAACGGGCCCGGCTTGCCATATCTCAAAAGGCAACCCCATGAAAGGTACATGATAACGTTTCACCATATATTCCTCCATTAAAAACAGCAGTTTTAGTAATTTCGTTTTACTGAGCTGTTCCGTATGATTGGCAATATAGATGACGGCATTACCCAATTTTTGTCTGCTGTCTTCTGAGAATTTACACATAAGTTTACCTTTTTCTCGTACAAAGAACGACATTTAAATTGATGACAACAAATATTTCAGTGAATATTTGCCGAACGTACCGGCTTCTTACTCAATAATCCAGCTCTCGACATTCCTCGCCTCGTTACTGAAATTGACCCCGATTTTAATAAGAAGCTATCTTCTTGTTTATTCGTCCGTTTTCTCCCCGCACCCGGCGCTGTTCCGGATACGGCTCACGATAAAGTCCGGTTCCTCAATCATCACGAAGCGCTTGCCGTCCGTCAGGCAGAAAACCGAGATGTTGCCGGTATGGAACTCCGGATATGACAGGTTGCCACCCTCTTTTATAACTTTTCGTTACGCGCGCGAGAAATTATTAATAAATGTAACGATTACATTTATCATTTGTAAAACACATCCCCCTGTAAAAGTTGGAAATATGGCTGGCAACCTGTCAACTACGGGCGGGGGACATGCAGTCGCAGATAGTCCGCTTCGAGCCGTAAGCCCAACTCTGTCAATACGTTATACAGTTCCGCAGGGCGGTTTTTCAGCTCTTCCCGGTAGATGCGGAACACACTGTAATACTGGCTCAGCTTTAAACTTTCGCCCTTTTTACCTTGCCATAGGTCTGGGGACTCATTGAGATTTTACGGCAAATCTCTTTGTCGTTCAGGCGTTTGCCACCTACCAGAATCGTGTTTTGGAGCAGTTCCAGGTAGTCGCCGAGCTCCAAATGGACGAATTCCTGATTCAGATTTTGAGTCATCTATAAATGCTTTTAAAAGTTAATAATGTTAATATATCATCTGTCCGGTTCCCACATGCGGGAACCGCTGTTTTCCGTATCCGGCGCTTTATTCGGAACTTCACTCCGTAAAAACCCTAATAACGATAATAATGAAAGAAACTTCAATCAGCCTTTTCAAAGGTTACTCGGATACACATCCGCAGGACAGCACGTTACAGGAAATCGTAAACCTTATCCGCAACGATGCACTGGTGCGCGACCGTACCGAGAAACACCGCTATTACAGTCATAACGGGCAAAAGGCTGCCGCTGCATGGGAGAAAGCCGCCTGCCCGTGTTTTGCCGTTGCCGTGTGCTTCGGAGGCGGCAAGCAGGCAGAGAACATCACGGGCTGGACTTCGCTGGCGCTGGCAGACATCGACCATATCGACGCCGACCGCCTGCCGGAACTTATCGGACGTGTCCGCGCCGACAAGCATACGCTGCTGTCCTACACCACTATCAGCGGTACGGGGCTTCGCATTATCTACCGTACGGACTGCCTGACGGCCACTCCGGAGAAGAACCGGAAAGTCTATTCTAAAATCTTCGAGCAGGGCAACCGCTATTATGCCGACCTGCTGGGATGCGAATGCGACCTGAAATGCAAGAATATCACGAGGCTCAGCGGACTGGCACACGACCCCGACGTCTACTTCAATCCCGATGCCGCCGCCATGCCCGTCGAACTGAAAGGCGACAAGAAAGAGCAGCCCGCCAAATCCTCTATCCGTAACAGGCGGCTGGAGAAAGCGGTTGCTGCCGCTGCCGGCGAACTGGCAGAACAGGGCATCGTTTACGAGGCACACCAGCGCAACCAATACATCATGCGCATGGGGTATCTGCTCAATGCCTACGGAGTGGCGCAAGCCAGCGCTACCGGGTGGGCGGTGAAACGCTTTGCCGACTACGACGGAGATGTAGCCGCCGTTTTCCGGTCGTGCTACCAGCGCACCGAGGAGCATGGGCGGCGTCCGTTGCAAGGGAGGCCGAATGCCGGCGGCAACGACGGATTTGCCAGTGTGGAGGACATCGAACGCTTCCTCGACACGCAGGCCCGTTTCCGGTACAATGAGGCCACCGGGAAGTGCGAGACGGCCGTTGCCGGAACAGACGGCGCCGAAGGGGAATATACGGAGATAGACGACCGTTTTGTCAACACCCTATGGAGCCGTATGAGCAAGCAGGGAAAAACCGTGCGCATCAATGACATCCGTGCAATACTGAATTCGGAATATACTGTTCTGTTCAATCCTTTTACCGACTACTTCGAAGGGCTGAAACCCTGGGACGGTGTGACCGACCATATCGGGCGGCTTGCCGCCACGGTGCACGTAAAGAGCGAACAGTCCGTATTCGAAGGTTACTTCAAGAAATGGCTCGTAGCCTCCATTGCCTCCCTCTTTGACCGGGAAACGGTGAACCACGAGATTTTCGTACTGATCGGGCCTCAGGGCAGCTACAAGACGACCTGGCTCAACAAGCTGCTGCCGCCTGCGCTGCAACGCTATTTTTATATCAAGTCCAACAATAACCGTATTACCAAAGACGATATGTTTTCGCTGGCGGAATTCGTCTTTATCTGCATGGAGGAAATAGACGAACTGGGGGCGTCGGAGCTGAACCAGATTAAGGCGATGACCACCCAGAAGGTGGTGAACGAGCGAATGGCTTATGCGCATTATAAAGAGCACCGCGCCCACATTGCCAGCCTGTGCGGAACAACCAATAACGTGCAGTTCCTGACGGACCTCACGGGTAACCGCCGCTGGCTGCCGTTCGAAATCAGCAGCATCGACAATCCTTATACGCATCCCGTGGATTACGAGGGGGTGTACTCGCAGGCGTATGCACTTTGGAAAGGCGGCATGCGCTATTGGTTTGAGGACGAGGAGATAAAGCTCGTAAACCTGCACAACCGTAATTTCGAAGTGCCCAGCATGGAGCGCGAACTGATACAGGCT
This sequence comes from Bacteroides sp. NSJ-48, assembly GCF_014287405.1. Taxonomy (NCBI): domain Bacteria; kingdom Pseudomonadati; phylum Bacteroidota; class Bacteroidia; order Bacteroidales; family Bacteroidaceae; genus Bacteroides; species Bacteroides sp. NSJ-48. Next base: position 39,443 of record NZ_JACOOD010000007.1, read on the forward strand.
TATTACCGTTGCCCCCTGCCGGGCGAAGAAGGTACGTTCGTATCTACCACCGATATACTGAGCCGCATCAACTCTGCCGTGAAGCACTACCTTAGCCCCGTAAAGATAGGGCTTGTGATGAAACAGGCGGGCTTCGAACTGACGAGGTCGAACGGCAAGCGGGGGTATCGCGTGGTGGAGCTGCCGAGAAACTAAAGGGCTACACTACGGCGCTAAAGAGCTATACTGTGCGGCTAAAGGGCTATGTTACGACGCTAAAGTCGAGGGTAGTTTACGGTTCGCCCAACGCCTCGACTATGAGCCGTACTTGCGCCGGCGTGTATGTCCGCGTTTTGTCCGAGGCGACCAGTGCATGAAGGCTGCTCCGCAGTGTGGGGTGGAAATCTATCCACTGGTTCAGCTTGCGGAAGGCGGCTTGCGGGCAAAGTCCCGGACTGTAGAGCTGGGCAAGTTCCGTGCGCCCGTATGTACGTATCTTGAAAGTTTCCATATCTTTTGAATTCTTTGTTTTTATATAAGCCAAAGATACGTAAATATCTCCACATCACAGCCGTTATATCTGTATATAACGTACAGTAACGAACCGTAACGGACGAATAGTGATAAATGCCCTTAGGCTATGTCGTATCTTCGTATTGTTGCAACAAGGATATAGAATTTTTTAATTTGAAAACTAAAAAAACAAAAGAGTATGATTCGTTACAAAAAGTATCAAATGACCGGCGAAAAAAGCCCGTTGAAAGGACTGTGGTATGCACGTCCGCTGATTGAGGACACTTTCGATACCGAAAGGCTTGCCAAGCATATGGCCAACCACAACACGCCCTATTCGGAGGGGCTGATTAAGGGGGTGCTGACCGACATGATTTCCTGCACCAAAGAGCTTATCCTGGACGGCAAGAACGTAAAGCTGGACGACCTCGCCATTTTCTCCGTAGGCATCGTAAGCAGAAAGGGTGCCGCCTCGGCTGCCGACTTTACGCTGGCGGACAATGTGAAAGGCCTGAAGCTCCGTGCACGCGCCACGGGCGAATTGAGCAACGCCCAGATTAATTTGGAAGGCCAACTGAAAGAGGCTTACAAATACAATGTGGACGGCAGCGAACCCGGCAGTGAAAACAAACCCGGCGGCGACGGCGGCGAAGAGGAAAATCCGTTAGGATAATGCCTTGAACACTTGTTTTTACACTAAAACCAAACAACATGAGCACAAAATCAAAATCGGTATGGGGCGTCGTCCTCAAAGTAATCATTACAGTAGCCACTGCATTGGCAGGTGTTTTCGGTATCACGTCTTGCATAAGCTGACCTGATGAAAGCCGGAAGTTTCCTTTACCGGCTTCTCTTTCCCCGGAACACTATATTGCGGAAAGCTTTCCAAAAATAGCGCCAGTCGGTAAGGAAAGGGCTTCTGAGATACTGCTCCAGGTAGCGGCGTTCGCTTTCCTGTATTTCATCCAACGTACCGGGCATATCCGCATAAAAAGGCGGAATAAGGCCCGGTTTCGTCCGGATGCGCAGCGCACGGAGCTCTTCGGAATAAAGGCTGAAATAATGGCTGCTCAGCGGACGCACACCTACCAGTTTCAAATCGCCCTTCATCCAGTTTATCAGCATGGGCAGTTCGTCCAGCCAGGTTTTCCGGAGAAACCGTCCGGCAGCGTTCACACGGTAGTCACCGGCAATCTTGCCGCCGCTGCACAGTCCCGCCTGTTTATAGATATACGGTTGCAGGTATTCCGAATAGGCATACATCGTCCTGAACTTGTACACACCGATGATTTTACCGCCTTTGCCCTTCCGCTTCAGACGGATGAGCAGTCCGCCTGAAGGCTTGTCGTCGCGTACCGGTTCTTTCACCTTCGCGGCAATGACGTAGAACTCTCCGTGTACAATCTCCTCGTGAAGCACATCAAACCCGGCACGGTACAGCCTCCCCAGAACCTCGACACGCGTAAGCGCACGGTTCTGCCCTTTCGTCAGCCCGAAATAGAAATCCCTGGTGAAAGAGAGCTTGGGGATTATCCTGTGCCAGCAATAATCCAGGAAGAAGAGGACACGGTTAATGACTACCGGATTCTGCCGCATTATCTTCTCGCGGCGGATGCCCGCTGTGGTACAGTGGCAGGCAATAAGTCCCCCTCTCTCCATGCAATAGTTGGTATAGGAGAAGAGGGTGTTGATGTGCCGCACACGGTTGAGCGGACACCGGTGGATAACGAGCCGGGGCAGGCGCACTTTATGCGCAAGCACGGCTTCGGGTTCCGGCGAGTCCATGAGCATTGTTACCGGCGAAAACGCTTCACGGCTTTCCTGTATCCGGCGGAGCAGCTCCGAGGAGTTCTCCGTTTCGTGCACGAGCCTCAGCAGCAGCGTCACGTCACGGTTCTCCAATAGCTCCGTGTGTTCGATGCCTGTGTTTATCCCCACTTCCGTCACATCGTCCAGCAGAGGCTCTTCGTAGAAGAAAGGGATTTTCCGGTAAACCAGCCGTCTGACGGCACAGTACAACGCCCATTCGAGCACAATGATGATGCCGGTGGCAAGAATAATGGAATAGTCGTATTCGTAGCCGGGCACGCAATGCCGGTACAGGGTGCAGAGGAACAGCCCCGAAAGTACGTCCAGCGCGAAGATTCCCAGAAACGCATAACGTATCCTCTTGTATGCACCGAACTGCAACTTGCGCGACACTCCGCCCAGCACCACCCAGACAACCGCCGAAAGCACCAGCCAGTACCAGCGGGGCATATCGCCGAAGTAACGTGCCAGCCAGAAGGCGGACAGGGCAATCAGCAGGTCGGACCAGAGTATCAGAAAATTCCGGCGGAATGCAGAGGACATAAACTTGTGTATTGGGTTGGAAAACGTGACTTACCTTACGAACCGGGAAACGTGCCCTATCTTACGAAACCGAGTATCACGGAACAGACCGTTTCTATCTCTTCTTCCGTGATGTAAGGATGTACGGGCAGTGACAGCACCGTGTCGCAAAGCCGCTTTGCCGTGGGACAGCAATCTGTAGGGGCATTCAATGCCTTATAGGCAGTCTGCCCGTGCATAGGCGTAGGATAATAGACCATGGACGGAATGCCTTGCTCCTTGAGGCACGCCTGAAGTGCATCGCGCTCTTCCCTGCTATTGAGGCAAATGGTGTACTGCGCCCAACTCGAATAGTAGCCTTCGGGCGTGACAGGAGTCTTTACCCTGCCCGCCAGCAACTTGGTGTAGAGAGCGGCAGCCTTGTTAATGTCGCGCAACTCGTACTCGCGGAAAGCCTTGAACTTTATTTTCAGAATGGCGGCTTGCAAAGTGTCCAGGCGCGAGTTCATGCCGATGCGCACATTGTCGTACTTGAACATGCCCTTGCCGTGCACCCGGTAGGAATCTGCCAGTGCGGCCCATTCGTCGTTGTCGGTAAACACTGCTCCGCCGTCGCCGTAACAGCCCAAAGGCTTGGCGGGGAAAAAGGAAGTGGTGGAGATGTCGCCGAAACTGCATGCACGCTTGTTGCCTATCATGCCGCCAAACCCCTGCGCACCGTCCTCAAGGATGAAAAGCCGGTGGGCATCGGCTATCTTACGGATAGCGGGATAGTTGGCGGGAAGGCCGAACAAATCGACGGTAATGATGACCTTGGGCGTCAGCCTGCCTTCCTCTATGGTACGGGCTATCTTCCGTTCCAAATCCGAGGCGTCCATATTGAACGTATCGCCATCCACATCCACAAAAACGGGTGTGACCCCTTCCAGCGAGATGACCTCTGCCGAAGAAAAGAAAGTGAAGTCGGGCACGAATACGGCATCTCCCGCACCGATGTTCCATACTTTCAGGGCAAGGGTGAGCGCGTCCGTACCGTTGCCGCACGAAATGCAGTGTTTCACTCCTACATACTCCGCCAGCCCGGCTTCGAGCTCTTTCACGGGTTGGCCCATGATAAAGGCGCTTGATGCCGCTACTTCCATCATGGCGGCGTCTATGTCTTGCTTCAGTACGCTGTACTGTTTCTTTAAATCTCTGAATTGCATGATATAAACCTGTTTTATCGTAAATAATTCTGGTATGAGAATCGGGGACTTGAAACCTATCAAAAATCCGCCGATGGTACGGCAAGCAGGTTGCCGTTTTCCTCCTTGTACTTTCTGCCGCACGAACATGCAAGCGAAGCATCCAAGCGTGCGCCGCACTCACATACCCAGCCTATGCGGCGTGCCGGGACTCCCGCCATAAGCGCATAGTCCTGTACATCTTTTGTTACTACGGCGCCCGCGGCGATGAGCGCGCTCCTGCCTACCGTATGCCCGCAGACCACGGTGGAGTTGGCTCCCAACGAAGCACCCTCTTTAATCAGGGTCTTGGCATATACGCCGTGTACGGGGAAATGCGCCCGTGGAGTAACGACGTTGGTAAACACGCAGGAAGGGCCGCAGAATACGTTGTCCTCCAGCTCCACGCCTTCGTAAACCGACACGTTGTTCTGGATGCGCACGCCGTTGCCCACCTTTACGTTATTCGCTATGTTCACGTTCTGCCCCAGCGAACAGTTCTCTCCGATAACCGCTCCCTTCTGAATATGCGAGAAATGCCATATTTTAGTTCCTTTTCCCACCGTTGCACCCTCGTCTACATAGCTGCTGGGGTGAACGAAACAGTCATTCTTGTTGTCCATTGTTTTCTATGATTTGTTGTACGGTTTCCAGTACTTTTACTACTTCATAACCTGCCTCTCCGCTGTTTGTCCCGATGGTGGAGTCGAGATGCTCCACGAAGTACCTCAGTTCCTCTTCCAGGGGCATCTTCTTCTCGTAAGGGATGATTTCGTCCGGAGCTTCCACTTTGACGGGTACGCCGTTCTCGAAGTCTATCCGCTTGTTGTAGAAACGGATTTCCTTCCCGTCCGCGGCATCGTCGAAGGAAAGCATGCCTTTACTGCCCGCCACCACCAGCAACTGCTGCTTGTAGGGATGAAGCCAGGATACGTAGATGTGGGCATGCACGTTGCCGGGATATTCCAGTTGCACCAGCGTACTGTCGTACACCCTGTCCTGGAGAAACTTCGCTCCTTTCGCCTCTATCCTGCATGCCGAAGCGCCCGTGAGGTAGTCCAGCACCGAAATGTCGTGGGGCGCGAACGAGGGAAACACGCTTTCTTCCGTGCGCACCGTACCCAGGTTCAGCCGGTTGGAATAGAGGTAGAAAAGCTTGCCCAGCCTGCCGCTGTCTATCACCTCTTTTATCTTACGGTACGCCGGATGAAACAGCAAGACATGCCCCACCATCAGGCGCGCTCCCGTGCGTTGCGCCAGTTCCACCAGTTCGGCAGACTGCGCGGCGGTGAGCGTCATCGGCTTTTCCAGCATAACGTTCAGCCCTTTTTCCAGCAGTTTCCTGCCTGCCGGATAGTGAAGTTCCGCAGGAAGCGCAACCGTATATCCGTCGTAACCGCAGGCAATGGCTTCGTCCATGTCCGCATATCCCTTTATTCCGGGATACAGCTCCGTATACTCTTTCAGCCTGGCGGCATCCGCCTCTACCACTGCGGCAAGGCAACCCAGCCCCGCCAATGTGCGGATGTGGTTCTTTCCCCACCTGCCGCCGCCGATAACACATATTTTTTTATCCATATAATAAGAAGAATATTTAAACTGGCTCTAAAGCACTTCAATGTTGGTTCTCACTGCAACCGCCTTCATCACGTTCTTCGTGTCGAAAACGGCATGCGCGTATCGCTGTACAAAATCGTAATCGACATTGGTGTGTGCGGCGGTCACAACCACAAGGTCGGTATTCCGCAGCAGTCCGGCGGAGAGGGCGACTTCGCCTTTATGCGATTTGCCGTGATACCGGAACTCGGGGATGTAAGGGTCGTAGAAGGTGACCGACGCCCCTGTTTTCTCCAGCTCCTCGATGACACGCAGGGCGGGACTCTCGCGGTAATCGTCTATATCCTGCTTGTATGCCACGCCGAGCACCAGCACTCTGGAGCCGTTCAATGCCTTGCGGTGGCGGTTGAGTATCTTGCCGCAACGCTCCACGGTGTATTCGGGCATGTGGTCGTTTATCATCATGGAAGCCTCTATCATCGATGTATGGAAGCCGTACTCGCGCGCCTTCCAGGTGAGATAGTAGGGGTCCAGGGGAATGCAATGCCCGCCCAGCCCCGGTCCGGGATAGAATGCGGTGAAGCCGAAAGGCTTGGTCTTGGCTGCCTCTATCACTTCCCAAAGGTCGATGCCCATGCGGTTGCACAGGATGGCCAGCTCGTTAATCAGCCCAATGTTGATGTTGCGGTAGGTATTCTCCAAAATCTTGGTCATCTCCGCCACGGCAGGCGAAGAAACGACGTGCACCTTATCGCCCAGCACAGCTCCGTACATGGCGGCAATCACATCCTGGGCGTCTTTGCCTACGGCGCCTACCACCTTCGGCGTGTTCTTGGTTTTGTAAACCGCGTTGCCGGGGTCTACCCGTTCGGGCGAAAAGCCCAGATAGAAATCCTTGCCGCACTTCAAGCCCGACCCGCTCTCAAGAATCGGTTTTATAAGCTCTTCGGTAGTGCCGGGATAGGTTGTGGACTCCAGCACCACGATGGTGCCTGCAGTCAGATGCCCGGCTATTGATTTCGCCGAACTCTCCACATAGCTGATGTCCGGTTCCTGGTGCACATCCAAAGGCGTAGGCACACAGATGGCTACAAAATCCACATCTTTTATAAAGGAAAAATCGGAAGTGGCGCTGAGCGTACCGTTCCGTACCAGCTGCGCCAGCTCCGCATCGACCACATCGCCGATATAGTTGTGTCCGGCATTCACCAGTTTCACTTTTTCTTCCTGCACGTCGAAGCCGATAGTCCTGAAACCTGCCTTGGCTTTCTCTACGGCAAGGGGCAGGCCCACATAGCCCAAGCCCACGACGCCTACCGTGATTTTTCTTTCCGCAATGCGGGAAAGGAGTTTTTCTTTCATTATTGTCTGTTTTTTAGATTAAAATACATGCAACCGGCTTATACGGCCCGAATGGCAGGCGGTTATTCCGTCACTTCGCAATACCAGCGGGAAATGCGCATCATCACCCCTACACCGGCAAGCGTCTTTATGAAATAGTAGCCGCCGCGGGCACGATGCAGCTTACCCGTTATCCCGGCAAAGGGCCCGTGAATGATACGGACGTTCTTGCCGGGTTTCGCTTCGGCCTCTTCGTGCGTTATATATAAGGTGTCTTTAAAATCGGGGTCGCATAATATGCGGAACTCGGTCATCTGCTTGTCGGGTATCTCACAGGGATGCTTCGTTTCTTTGTCGCAAAGCACGCTGAAAGGAACATCGCACTCCTTAAGCATCGCAAGCGTTGCCTTGCGGCTCTCGTTTTTCTGTAAAAAGACCAGATTGTGAACTACCGGGACAAGCATTTTCCTTGTTTTCCCTTCTTTCTCCTTTTCAACATAGGTCATCGGAACAAAATGCACTTTCTTTTTCTCTCTTAAAAAATCACTGATTTTTAACTCCTGGCAGTTGAATGTGCGGACAGCATACCAGGGATTTTTTGTTGTTTGCTTGATTTGATCATCAAAATCGTCCATATCGGGCTTGATTATCTGTTAAAATCCACATGATGGAAAAATGCAAGTCCGATACAAAAAACAGTATTGCAACGGAAAGGATATGCAACGTTATCAGGTCGCGGAACACGCGAACCTTATAAGTCCGGCGAATACGCTATGATGACATGAATAGAAATATAAAACCGTAAACAATACATGAAATAAAGAAGAAAATCAAGGAAAAATCAGGGCACAGCCACTGCCGTCCGCAACCGGGAAAGCTCCCGCTACGGGCAGAACCATGCAAGAAAATATGTATCGGACTTAGGCTAAAAAAAGATAGACAACCCCTTCTCCCCGCCTCGTGGATATACGGCAGGAAAATGCGGTTATCAATAAGGATATAGCCTTTTTATACCACCTCTGTACAAGAGTGAGAACTCACAGAAATCGGAATAGAGCACTATAACGGCTGCGAAGATATGCAGATTAAATAAAATAAGCAAAAAAAAACTGCCTTTTTTTCAAGGCTGAAATATCTGTTCCAAGCCTTTTCCAAGAGGGATACATGCGGCAACTGTTGATACTCAATATATTGAAAATTATTGTACCTCTTGTACAGAGGTGACCTCTTGTACAGAGGAACACTTCCTCAACACCTCATCCAAAAGCTTCTTATTGGCAGAATTCTGCTTTCCATTCCCGATATCCTCCACATAAATCCGGGTAGTCTTTACATCGGTATGTCCGAGCGCCTGCGCTATGACAGACATGTCCACCGAGGACATGAAAGCCAGCGTAGCCCAGGTGTGGCGCGCCACGTACGAAGAGAGCGGCTTGTCTACCCCCGCCAGCTTTCCCAGAGTTTTCAGCGTCTTGTTATAATAGGAGAACTTGCGTTTGTACTCCCTGTACGCCGTATCTTCGTCCTGCGAAGTAAGAAAAGGGAACACATAGTCGCTGCCGTCCGACCGGTAACGGTTGATTATCTCCTGCATGCACGGCTCCAGCTTGATTTGCACCACCTGGTCGGTCTTGCGCCGGTGATACACAAGGATGCCGCCCTTTATCTGCGATTTCTTCAGGAAAGCCACATCCACAAAAGGCATGCCGCAGGCATAGAAGCAGAACAGGAACACGTCGCGCACCAGTTGCATAAACGAACCGGGCTTCACCTGCACGGCACGCAGCTTGTTGATGTCCGCCTTCTCTATCGAACGTTTCCGGGTGCGGGAAATGCCCGTAAACACATTGCCGAAAGGTTCTTTCTGCTCCGTAAGCCCCTGCTCCACCGCCTTGTTGTAGACAGCACGCAAAGAGCGCATGTAGCAGGACAAGGTGTCCTTACATATCCCCCTTCTCCGGAGCCATTCCCCGTAAGCGTCTATCAGCCTGCTGTCCACCTCGGCAAAGGAGATGTCCTTTTTGCCATGAAACGCAAGGAGCGAACGGAGCGCAGTGGCATAATTGCCCGCCGTACTGTGGCGGTGCATGAGACGGGTGCGCGCAATCTCCTCGCGGACAAACCCGGAGAAACTGCCGGAAACGGCGGGAGACTCTTCCTTTTTCCTTTTCCGGCACGGAGAGCCGCCGTCGCGCCGGATACTTATCTTGAATACAATACAGATTTTAAACATGACTTTTCATTTTAACGAGAATTAAACACAAACCGCCAAGTCCGTACAGCGCAAAATCCGTACAGGCCTTGCCAACGGCGAAAGTAATGGAAAAAGAATAAAAGTTCCCGGAGATTTTCATAACCCATATTTTTTTTGCAACTTTACACTCTCGAAAAGTAAAACGAATATCAACGATATGGAAAACAGAAGTTTAGTCACTATCGCCGAACACAGCAAAGAGAAAATCCTCTATATGCTCAATATGGCGAAAGAGTTCGAGGCAAAACCCAACAGGCATCTGCTCGACGGTAAAGTTGTCGCCACCCTATTTTTCGAGCCGTCCACCCGCACCCGCTTAAGCTTTGAAACCGCCGCCAACCGGCTCGGCGCACGTGTCATCGGCTTTAGCGACCCCAAAGCTACCAGCTCGTCCAAAGGCGAGACACTGAAAGATACCATCAAGATGGTAAGCAACTATGCCGACATCATCGTGATGCGCCACTATCTGGAAGGAGCTGCACGCTATGCCAGCGAGGTGACCACAGTGCCCATCGTCAATGCCGGAGACGGAGCCAACCAGCATCCCTCGCAAACGATGCTCGACCTCTACTCCATCTACAAGACGCAAGGTACGCTGGAGAACCTGAACATCTACCTGGTAGGCGATTTGAAATACGGCCGTACCGTACACTCCCTGCTGATGGCCATGCGGCACTTCAACCCCACCTTTCATTTCATCGCTCCCGAAGAGCTGAAAATGCCGGAAGAGTACAAGATTTACTGCCGCGAACACGACATCAGATTTGTGGAGCACACCGACTTTACGGAAGAGATAATAGCCGATGCGGACATCCTTTACATGACCCGTGTGCAACGCGAACGCTTCACCGACCTCATGGAGTACGAACGCGTGAAGAATATCTATATCCTGCGCAACAAAATGCTGGAACATACCCGCCCCAACCTGCGCATCCTGCATCCGCTGCCCCGTGTCAACGAGATAGCCCTCGATGTGGACGACAACCCGAAGGCATACTATTTCCAGCAGGCGCAAAACGGACTTTATGCACGCGAAGCCATTCTGTGCGATGTGCTTGGCATTACGCTGGACGATGTTAAGTAAAGTATAAGGAAGTATATTACTGGTTTTATTTAGGAGACATGAAAAAACAAGAATTGCAGGTGGCCGCATTGGAAAACGGCACTGTCATCGACCATATACCCTCTGAGAAGCTGTTTACAGTAGTATCATTGCTGGGACTGGAGCAGATGAACAACAACATTACTATCGGTTTCAACCTCAAAAGCAAGAAGCTGGGAACAAAGGGTATCATCAAAATAGCGGATAAGTTCTTCTGCGACGATGAGATAAACCGCATTGCCGTAGTTGCCCCCAACGTAAAGCTGAACATCATCCGCGACTACGAAGTGGTGGAGAAACGTGAAGTGAAACTGCCCGACGAATTGCGCGGCATCGTAAAATGCGCCAATCCCAAGTGCATCACCAACAACGAACCGATGCCTACCCTGTTTCATGTGGTGGACAAGGAGAACTGCGTAATCAAATGCCACTATTGCGAGAAAGAACAGACAAGAGAGGACATAGAGATAATCTGATGAAAGAAGACTGGAAACCGGGAACCATGATTTATCCGCTGCCCGCCGTACTAGTGAGCTGCGGAAGCACCCCGGAAGAATATAACATACTGACCGTTGCATGGACGGGAACCATTTGTACAAACCCGCCCATGTGCTACATTTCCGTGCGGCCGGAACGTCACTCCTACGACATCATCAAGCGCAACATGGAGTTTGTCATCAACCTGACAACCAAGGACATGGCGCGCGCCACCGACTGGTGCGGCGTACGTTCGGGCAAGAACTACAATAAATTCGAGGAGATGAAGCTGACACCCGGCAAAAGTACCGTTGTCAGCGCCCCGCTCATCGAGGAGTCTCCCTTGTGCATCGAGTGCAGGGTAAAGGAAATCGTCGCCCTCGGCTCGCACGACATGTTCATTGCCGATGTGGTGAATGTACGCGCCGACACCTCCCACCTGAATACGGAAACCGGAAAACTGGAGCTGGCAGAATCCAACCTGCTGGTCTACGTGCATGGCGGCTATTACGGACTGGGAGAGAAAATCGGGAAATTCGGCTGGTCGGTAGAGAAGAAAAAGTAATAAATAAAAATTGATTATGGGAAGAAGATGGTTACTTTTCGGGGTTTGTTTGCTGGCCTTCTCCACAGCCATGTGGGGACAACTGCCGGTTGTGCCCGGAACGGATAAACCGGAACACCCCCAGCACACCCACCGCCACGACCGGCGGGTGAACTTCGGTATCAAGGGCGGGTTTACCTCTTCGCTCTTCCTCGTATCGGATTTAGTGCTGAACGGTACTGTCATCGACGAGGTGCAGAATAACTATAAGATAGGTTATTTCGGCTCGTTCTTCATGCGGATAAACTTCAATCGCCACTTCCTGCAACCGGAACTGTCGTACACGATAAACCGCTGCAACATCACCTTCGAGAAGCCGCTGCCCGAAGACGCACCCGAAAGCAGCATACCCGAAATGGCCTCTATCACCTCGTCTATCCACAGCTTTGAGATTCCCGTAATCTACGGATACAACATCATTAAGGAAGGACCTTACAGCCTTGCCGTATTCGGCGGACCGAAAATACGCTACATCTGGGACAGGCAGAGCAAGGTCACTTTCGAGAATTTCGACCAGCGGGACATCGAGGAGGAACTCTATCCGCTGAACGTCAGCCTCACCGCCGGCGTTGCCGTAACGATTTCCCGTATCTTCTTCGATTTCCGCTACGACATCGGACTGCACAACATTTCAAAGCGCATCAGCTACAAGCCGGTCTATGACGAAAATGCCGGCGAGGAAGTGCCTCTTGCCAACCAGATACGTTTTCACAGGCGGGAGAATGTTCTGAGTTTTTCGCTTGGAGTGTTCTTTTGACAGGAAATTTCTCACTTTTCTTACAGTTTATTCATTTATTTCCTTTAAATTTGTACGCTTAATAAGAGAATACAGAATTATCAAACTTATCTAATAAGCAAGAATGAAAAGAGACGATTTAATTTTCGACATCATCGAAAAAGAACATCAACGTCAGCTCAAAGGTATTGAACTGATTGCATCAGAGAACTTCGTAAGTGACCAAGTTATGCAGGCAATGGGTTCCTGCCTCACCAACAAGTATGCAGAAGGCTATCCCGGCAAACGTTATTACGGTGGTTGCGAAGTTGTAGACCAAAGCGAACAGATTGCCATCGACCGCCTGAAACAGATTTTCGGCGCAGAATGGGCAAACGTACAGCCGCACTCAGGTGCACAGGCCAACGCTGCCGTATTCCTCGCAGTGCTGAACCCGGGCGACAAATTCATGGGCCTCAACCTTGCACACGGCGGTCACCTTTCTCACGGTTCGTCAGTGAATACTTCCGGCATTATCTACACTCCCTGCGAGTACAACCTCAATAAGGAAACAGGACGTGTGGACTATGACCAGATGGAAGAAGTGGCCCTGCGTGAGAAACCGAAAATGATTATCGGCGGCGGTTCTGCCTATTCACGCGAATGGGACTACAAACGCATGCGCGAAATAGCCGACAAGATAGGTGCTATCCTGATGGTAGACATGGCACACCCTGCCGGACTGATTGCCGCCGGCGAACTGGACAACCCCGTGAAATATGCCCATATCGTGACTTCTACCACCCATAAGACACTCCGCGGTCCTCGTGGCGGTGTCATCATGATGGGCAAGGACTTCCCCAACCCCTGGGGCAAGAAAACACCGAAGGGCGAAATCAAGATGATGTCCCAATTGCTCGACTCTGCCGTATTCCCCGGCATTCAGGGCGGTCCGCTGGAACATGTCATCGCTGCGAAAGCCGTTGCCTTCGGCGAAATTCTGCAACCGGAATGGAAAGAATATGCCAAACAGGTGAAGAAGAATGCCGCTACGCTGGCACAAGCCCTGATAGACCGTGGCTTTACCATCGTTTCCGGCGGTACGGACAACCACTCCATGCTGGTAGACCTGCGCAGCAAATATCCCGACCTGACAGGTAAGGTAGCCGAAAAGGCACTGGTATCTGCCGACATCACCGTGAACAAGAACATGGTTCCGTTCGATACCCGTTCCGCATTCCAGACCTCCGGTATCCGTCTGGGTACTCCCGCCATTACAACCCGCGGCGCCAAAGAAGACCTGATGCTGGAAATCGCCGAAATGATTGAGACCGTTCTCTCCAACGTAGAAAACGAACAGGTCATTGCCGACGTCCGCGCACGCGTAAATGCCAAGATGAAGGAATATCCGCTGTTCGCTTACTGATTATGAAATCGGGAAATAATAGTTTCTACAATAAAAAGTAAAAAAGATAAGCTGCGCAGTTCAAACGAACCTTGCGCAGCTTATTTTTTTATTCTCAATTTTCAATTCTCTATTTAAGAAGGCTCAGGAAAGCCCCTCTATATTGCCGTCCACTATGTCGATGTGCTCCGCTTGCGGCACTTTGGGCAGCCCCGGCATGCGGAGTATCTCACCGGCAATGGCAACGAGCATTTCCGCACCGTTGTTGATAACGATGTCCTTGATGTGGAACTCGAAGTTATTGACAGCGCCGTATATTTTGGGGTCGGCAGAGAAAGAGTATTGCGTCTTGGCTATGCAGACGGGATAATGTGCAATACCCATTTCCTCGACAAGCTTCATCATCTTGCGTGAAGCGCTGCTGTAGGTCACTACGCTTGCGCCATAAAGGTTGCAGGCCACTTTCTCTATCTTCTGCTGTACGGTATCGTTTTCCCCGTAAGTGTATTGCAGCGGGGCGGATGGTTTCTTTTCGATTGTTTCCACAACGAGGTTAGCCAAGTCCACCGCACCTTCCCCACCCTCGGCAAAGGCATTGTTAATGGCAAAGCCCACTTTCAAATCCTCTTCGCAATGACGGCGGATAGCTTCTACCTCTTCGTCCGTATCGCTGGCAAAACGGTTGAAGGCAACCACAACGGTCTGCCCGAAATAGCGCAGGTTACGGATGTGTTTGTCAAGATTGCCGAAGCCTTCCTTCAGTCCTTCCATGTTCGGCTCCTTGATACGGTCGAGACTGACACCACCGTGCATCTTCAATCCCTGTGCAGTGGCGACGATAACGGTCAGCTTGGGTTGCAGACCGCTTTTGCGGCATTTGATATTATAGAACTTCTCCGCTCCCAAGTCCGCACCGAAGCCGGCTTCCGTCACTACGTAATCGCCGAAGGTCATAGCCATTTTGGTAGCGAGAATGGAGTTGCAGCCATGCGCTATATTTGCGAACGGACCACCATGCACAAAAGCGGCTGTTCCTTCGGTGGTCTGTACCAGGTTGGGATGAATGGCGTCTTTCAGCAGTACGGTGACGGCGCCCGCCACACCTAAATCTTTCACCGTAAACGGCTTGCCTTCATAGTCGAAACCGAGTATGATATTTTCGATACGTCTGCGGAGGTCTTCCGTATCCTTTGCCAGACAGAGAATTGCCATAATCTCCGATGCAGGCGTAATGTCGAAACCGGACTCCAGGGTAACCCCGTTGGTACGTGGTCCAAGTCCGGTGACAATGCTGCGCAGGGAGCGGTCGTTCACATCGAGCACACGTCGCCAGATGATTTCTTTCAGACCGAATCCGTCCGCCTGATGCTGGTAGATATAGTTATCCAGCAAAGCGGAAATCATATTGTGAGCGGAAGTGATGGCATGGAAATCTCCTGTGAAATGTAAGTTTATCTTCTCCATAGGAAGTACCTGCGCGTAGCCGCCGCCTGCCGCTCCGCCCTTCATGCCGAAGCACGGGCCCAGCGAGGGTTCACGCAAGGCTACGATGGCTTTCTTGCCTATCTTGTTCAGTCCCAATGCCAGGCCGATAGAGACCGTGGTTTTACCAATGCCTGCCTTTGTGGCCGTAATGGCGGTTACCAGAATCAGGTTGCTCTGTTTTACCTTCTCCTCGTCAATCAGGTGTTCGGGAATCTTGGCAATGTAGCGGCCGTAGTTCTCTACTTCTTCACGGGGAATGCCGACACTTTCGGCAACCTGCTTTATTTTCTTCAGTTCAATGCTGCGTGCTATTTCGATATCCGATTTCATATACAGGGTCTTTTCTTTAAATAACAACTTTGTTTTTTTGAAAGTTGCAAAAGTACAAAAAAGAAGGGAAAATGCTGGTATATGAAAAAGAATTTAGTATCAGCTTAACTACCCGAACAGGATTGGTTATCAAACAATCATTTAAACCGTGACGTATCCACTCCTTCCCGCTTCTTTTCCTTATAACCGCCGAATTTATATGTGAACGATACGCCCAACTCGCGGAAACAAGAGTAATGGTTGGTTACATTCTGCGTCTGGAAGCGGATGCGCGGAGAAATCTGCCCGGTCTCGAATATATCGTTGCAATACAGATTCAGGACAGCCTTTCCCTTGGCAAAGCCATAGCGCAAGGCGGCATTTACATTGCCGGAAACAGGCAGGTCGTAAATTCCCTGAATCGCTTTGCTGTGCACAAATCCGGTGACGGTCAGCTTCAGGTCGGGCTTGGTGGAAAGGGTGAAGGTGTTGTTCATTTGGGCGATGCCGTAACACTGCTTGCGGTCGAAGGGGATATCCCAAAAGTCGCTGTCTTTCTCGCGATGCCATATACCGATAAAGGTCAGGCGGGAATTCAACCAGTTCTTTACCTTAAAGGGCACTGATGCCTGTATGCCAAACTGTTGACGGTAGTCAAAGTTTAGGTATTTATAGATTTCGACCAGCCGTTGCGAGGACTGGTAAAGCGTCTGTACCGAGTAGTCCTTGGTGTGGCTGAACCAGGTGCTGAAGATGTACTTGCTCTTTAAGATATAGTTCATTTGAAACTCATAGCTTTGCGCAGGTTTCAGCAGAGGGTTGCCGTGAATCTCGGAATATCCGCCGCCGATATAAGAAACGGCATCCTGCACGGCCCAATAGTCGGGATAGTGCTTATCGCTGCTCAGCGCAAGTTGCAGGATATGTCCGGGGGCAGGCATATAGTTCAGGTTGACGGTAGGATACCAATCCCACTGGTTCCAAACGGGCGTTTTATAACGCTCCACAGCCAGCGAGGCATCCAGCGAGAGCTTATCGCCGAAACTCTTGCTGAAACCTGCATAGATGTTCAGCGTCTCTTCCCGTTTGCGGGATTTCATATTAGTGAAGTTACCGGCGGAATTATCACCGGCTGCCAACGAAGTTGTATTTTCATCTCCCAACTGTTCGCCGGTCTCCGGGTCGTAGTAATATTGGTAACTGTTGTCGATGCCGGTGGTATAGACAATACCGTAATTCAGTCCCCAGCCCTTGCCCAGGCTGTGTTCCTGCGCCAGAAACATTTTCCAGCGGTTAATGCGCTGGCAGTCCTGTGTAAAGAAGTCAAGCTCGTCGTTTTCCAGCAGGCGGCTGTTCAGCAACTGGTCGGACGGAGAACGGTAGTACGTGAACTCCACACCGGCTTTCATGCCGAAAGGCGTGGAATAGTCCAGCCGGCCGTTGTGAAGCCAGTCGGTACTGTTGCTCAACGTGGCGGACTGCTGCGAACCGTTGATATTCATCCGGTTGTGAGACGTTGTATAGTTACCGTTATAAACAAAGCTCAACTGATGGTCTTTAGCGATAGTATAATCGGCTCCCACCCGGAAACTATGCGTATGCGAACGGCCGCGGCGTACCTCATCGGTTGCCATCGGGTACACCGAGCCATCCGCCAAAGCGTGCATAGCATCTTTGTCCGTCGTAGTGTAAGTACGGCCGTGTTTGTGCGAGTAAAGAAAATCCGTTGAGAATTTATTTCCGTTATATAACAGGCTGGCGCGCTCCTCAAAACCTTCGTAATGCTTCTGATTGTATTTGCCGTAGAGTTCGCCCTGCCAGGAAGAGGGACCGTCCGCGGTTTGCTTCAGTTGCACGTTGATAAGTGCGCCACGCACCTGGTAGCGGGCGGGTGCGTTGTACATCACTTCGGCTTTTTCTATCCGGCTTGCGGGGATACTCCGCAACAGTGTGTAAAGCTGTTCGACGCTGAGGGTGGTCACTTTTCCGTTCAGGATAACGGTGACACCCTGCCCTGCCAGTTGCAAGCCGCCGTTCATCTCGGTTACGCCGGGAAGTTCCTTTACGGCATCGTAGGCATTGTCCACAGGCAGGTCGCGGATAAGCTGCGGCAAGTCATACACCAGTTTGCCTTGCGAGGCTTTGACTACGGGGCGTTCGCCGGTAATCATCACTTCGGGCAGGCTTTGGTAGATACTGTCCAGGCGGGCATCCGAGGTAATGATGCTGTCGGCGCTGAGGGTACGTTCTCCGCCGGTGATTTCCTGGGCGGAGATGCCGGCACTAAAAAGGCTGATTACTGATAACAGATAAAATCGTTTCATACGTATTCGATGCTTTAATTTATTGTATTTGATGTTTTAGTTCGTTTTCACACCGCAAAGTACGGCATTACCCGCCCGACTTTGTGTTATCGCCTGCTTACCAAGTGTTATCTACTGTTACCGGAAGTGTTATTTAGTCTTATCGCACGATACACCGCACACCATAACTCCTTATCTTTGCCTGCACAAATATCAAGGAACCACCATGAAACTGCCTTTGAAATACATTGCCATACTCGTTATCCTGTCTTTGGCGGGTATCTTCTCCTACCAGGCCTACTGGCTCGGCGGGCTGTACCGCACCATGCGCAACGACCTGGAGCGCAACATCATAGAAGCCATGCGCATGAGCGACTATAACGAAATGATGCTGCGTGTGGAAAGGATGCGCAAGGACAGTGCCGACCATGGGACAGTGAGCGTATCCGCCGGATTCGAGAAAGACGGAACGCAAAACAAAACCTATGTACACAGCACCACCAGCATAGACCGCAACGGCCGGAAAGAAGAAACCTCCGACCAGCAGGTCATTCATCAAAAGAGCGACACCCTTTTGATGAGTATCTCGGACAATTCCTCCGTACAGGCTATTATCACCCGTGATGGCATCGCCGTCCCGGACTCCGACGATGTACTTTTCATAGAACGGAACAAAGACCGGAACAAGGCTCAATGGCTGAATGCCGATTCAGCCCAAAAGAAGCTGGAAGCCGCCATAAAAGACACCGATGTTCCGCCCCAGGCCGCACTGAGGGCAAACAGCGGGCTGGATGTTATTCTGCGCGACCAGAACAGCATGCTGGAACTCGCCACATATTTCCAGCGCGGCCTGCACTCCGGCCTGGATGTCATTTCCGACCCCGATGTCCTTGTATACGACAGCCTGCTCACCTTTCAGCTCAAAGACCGGGGCATCACGCTGCCCCACCGCCTGGAGCATATCTATACGAACGACAAAGCATCTCCCCATACGTTTACAGACACGCTTGCCGTGGCCGGTACTCCCGGATACGTTCCAAGCCCCGAAGCCAAGCTATACGAGTACGCTTTCGACATCAGTACCCATCAGAGCTACCGCCTTTGGATGGAACCCGTTACCCCGTTGGTGCTGAAGCAGATGTCGGGCATTCTGACTACCTCGTTCGTTATCCTCATCATCCTCTGCTTCGCGTTCTGGATACTTATCCGCACCATCTTGCAGCAAAAGACGCTGGAGGAGATGAAAAGCGACTTTACCAACAACATCACCCACGAACTGAAAACCCCTATCGCCGTAGCCTATGCCGCCAACGATGCCCTGCTGAACTTTAACCAGGCGGAAGAAAAGGCACAACGCGACAAGTATCTGCGCATCTGCCAGGAGCAGTTGCAACGGCTCAGCGGACTTGTCGAGCAGATACTCTCCATGAGCATGGAACGCCGCAAGACCTTCCGCCTGCATCCGGAACCGCTGTCCATGGAAAGCATTCTCGAACCGCTTATCGAGCAGCATAAACTGAAGGCGGAGAAGCCCGTGCATATCTCTACGGACATCGAGCCTGCCGGACTTACCCTCACGGCAGACCGTACGCACTTCAGCAACATCATCAGCAACCTGATTGACAATGCCATAAAATACTCGCCCGAAGCAGCGGACGTAAACATCCGTTGCCGGCAAACCGCCTCTGCCGGACAAGGAGAGTTTGTTGAAATCGCCATCAGTGACCGTGGAACAGGTATCGCTCCCGAAAAGCAGAGCCACATATTCGATAAGTTCTACCGCGTTCCCACCGGCAATCTGCACAACGTGAAGGGCTACGGTCTCGGTCTGTTCTATGTCAAGACCATGACCGAAAAGCACGGCGGAAGCGTAACGGTAAAGAGCGAACCGGGCAAAGGAAGCACGTTCACTCTGAGGTTTCCGAACGGATAAAAGGAGTACCCGTCCGTTTCCCCCGGAAGAAACTCCGGTTTCCCTTAAGGGGAACGCGCGTTTCCTTTAAAGGGAACTGTCGTTTCCCCTAATGGGAACGGAAGTTTCTCCCGGCGGAAACGGAAGTTTACTTAGGAGAAACAGGAATATACCTCCGGAGTACATACAGATATTACATAAACAAGAATAACAAGGATGTCATGGATAAAATAAAAGTATTGCTGGTTGAGGATGAAGAAACCCTCGCCATGATTATAAAGGACACGCTGGAAGGGCAAAGTTTCATTATCCACACCGCTGCCGACGGCGAGGAGGGGTTGCGCCTGTTCTTCGACCTGCGCCCCGATGTGCTGGTGGCAGACGTCATGATGCCCCGTATGGACGGCTTCGAAATGGTACGCCGCATCCGCCAGACCGACAAGCACACGCCGGTGCTTTTCCTCACTGCCCGCTCCGCCATCAATGATGTTGTAGAGGGCTTTGAACTCGGCGCCAACGATTATCTGAAGAAACCTTTCGGTATGCAGGAACTGATTATCCGCATCAAGGCGCTGGCGGGCAAGGCTTTCAACTTTACGGAATCTGCTCCCAAAGAAGTCACCGACTTTGAAATAGGCAATTACCGGTTCAACCCCGTCACGCAACGGCTGGCGTATACAGGAACCGGTGCTGCTCCGCACGCCGATACGGAAATGGAACTCTCACACCGCGAATCGGAAATACTGAAGCGCCTCTGCGAGAACCGCAATCAGGTGGTCAATACCCAGAATGTACTGCTCGACCTTTGGGGAGACGACAGCTTCTTCAACTCCCGCAGCCTGCACGTATTCATAACGAAGCTGCGCCACAAGCTGGCGCAAGACGACCGCATACGCATCGTAAACGTGCGGGGGATAGGCTATAAACTGATAGTTAACATAAACTGACAGTTAACTGATGCCGGCCTGATAGCTGCAATGCCTTTACGGACACTCGCCTGCCAAATCCGTAAATAGGATACAAGCTTCTGTAATCAGGGTATCTTCCCTTGTCCAATATCCGGGTATTTTTGCAAACGGAATTAATCACATTAAAACAATGAAGACAATGGAAGAAAAAGTAGCATTAGTCACCGGTTCTGCAACGGGAATCGGACTTGCCTGTGCGCAGGCGTTTGCAAAAGCGGGATATATCACCGTGTTGGCAGATATAAACGAACCGGAAGAACAGGCTGAAAGTCTGGTGAAAGAAGGTTATAAAGCAGTGGCCTACCGTTGCGACGTATCGGACACAAAGGCTGTGAAAGGTATGATAGACTGGATTGTCAACTCTTTTGGCAGACTGGATGCGGCGTTAAACAATGCGGGAATACAGACCCCGCAACGTCCCATGGCGGAAATCACGGATGATGAGTTCGACCGCACGGTTGCCGTTGACTTGAAAGGCGTATGGAACTGCATGCGCCATGAAATTCTCCAAATGTTAAGTCAAGGCGGGGGAGCCATCGTAAACACCTCTTCGCAGGGCGGCGTAACGGGATTTCCGGGACAGGCAGCTTATATTGCCTGCAAACATGCCGTGATAGGACTGACCCGTACTGCCGCCATTGATTATGCGGCAAAGAACATACGTATTAATGCCGTATGCCCCGGAGTTATCCGCACCCCCATGGCGGAGGATTTGATGCGCCGCAACCCGCAACTCGAAACGGAACTGGTGCGCGACATTCCGGCAGGCCGCCTCGGAAAGCCCGAAGAGATAGCCAATGCGGTACTCTGGCTATGCAGTCCGCAGGCTAGTTTCGTAGACGGGCATGCCTTGCTTGTGGACGGGGCTTTCAGTATCCATTAAGGTATGGTTTGTTAGAAATGATATGCCTTCTTACAAGAAAAGAAAAGCATAACAACGGCACAAACCGCAGAATTTGGTTTAGTATAAAGAATGAGAAATAATATAAAGAAGTTTCAGAAAATTGACGGAAAGGATTATCTTTGTCTGAGAAGAAAACAATAACCGTGCCCAATCATGAAACAAGTTTGTTTTTTTATCATCGCCCTGCTGGCAAGTGCCGTTTCACTACACGCCCAAACCGAAACGAAGGGCGACAGCATACGCTCCCATAACCTGCCCGACGGTACGCCGCCCGAAGGGACATTCCTACCCGAAACGAAGAATTATGACGGCTTTCTCCTGGACATGAGCCTCATGAGAATGGAAGCTCCCCGCCTGCCCCGGTTTACGTTGGAAATACCGGATGCAAGCAAAGACTACAGCCGGATATTCCGTCTCAACCCGGACGCGACCTACTCGCAGGGGCTTTCAAATGTGTTCTCGCTCACCAACGCCACCGTTTACAGCATGAATCCGTTTGGGCTGACGGGCTTCTGGTCATCGCCGGAGAACCTGCAAATGGGCAGCTTCAAACTGAAGAACGGAATGCGTATCAATACATACGGCGAGTACGACAAGGACGGCTGGAAAGTTCCCAACCGTTCGGCATTGCCGTGGGAGAAGAACAACTTCAAAGGAGCATTTGAAATGAAATCCGCCAACGGTGCATTCGGCATACGCATCGAAGTACAGCAGGGCAACCGAACGCCGTTCTAACCGTAAACATCACAGACTGATATAATCAGATACAGCGGTTCGACCATACTAAAACATAAGATCCGGCTCTGCCAATCCTTTCTCCTTGCAGTACGCATATACTATTTCCAGAATGGCGTCTCCGTACTTCTCCACCCCTTTCTTCCCGAAATAAGGGATGCGGACAAGCATGTCCTTGTCGGCAGGCAGCAGGTTGCTGATGCCCAAGATGGCCTTTTGCTGGATGACCGTGTAGACCGGCAGCCCCAAACGGGCTGCTTCCGTGTTTCTCCATGCCACCAGGCGGTCGTAAAGTTCAGGATGCAGTACGTCCGAAGGCACTTGAACGGAAGATGCCGCCGTTTCTTTCCTTTTGCGGTCCTGCATGTTCTTCTCCACCGTATCCAGCATGCCTCTCCGCTTCAGGTCTTCTTTGCCGGAGACAGCATGCTCGCCGATAGACAGTATGGCTTTCCGCTTCAAATACCCGGCTGTGCTGAATCCGTGTTCCGTTATGTATGCCAGCAGTCTGTTTTTCAACAGGAAAAGAGTATTCAAATCCTCTTTGGCTGCGTTCAGTTGCTTCTTCAGCACCTTATTATCCGTGGCAAGAGCGCGTGGCCCTATCAATACGGGATACAACAGCGCCATTTCATCTTTAAAGTAACCGGCTCCCGCAACAATCCGCTCCTGCAGGGTTTCGTCCGCAGCATAATCCTGTGCGGCGTCAATCAGGCGGTTGTACTGTATGCCGAACCTCTGCGCCACTTTTACCACCTTTTCGCGGAAACGCTCCGCCGCCTCTTTGTAGGCGGCAAGCTGCTTGGGATAGAGTTTATAAAGATGTTCATCGACCAGCCGTACATAGCGCTGCAACGCTTGTGCCAGCGGCAGGAAATCAAACAGTTCCGACAGCAGCCCGTGAAAATAGGCACGTTGCAGTGAATGGAAGCGGTTTTCGTCCGGTTCGTTCCGGCGGGCTTCTTCCGTAAACCGGTCTACGGCACGGTCGCTGATAACAGCCTTTGCCGAAAGCGGTGCGCTGAGCACCAGGCCTTCCAGCGTCTTGCAACGGCTCAGTGCCACATACGTCTGCCCATGCGCAAAGGATGCGCTGGCGTCGATAATGGCACGCTCAAACGTAAGCCCCTGACTCTTGTGGATTGTAATGGCCCACGCCAGTTTCAGGGGAAACTGCCGGAAGGTGCCTTCAATATCTTCTACAATCTCCCTGCTCTCTTCGTCCAAGACGTATTTCGCATTTGCCCACTCCTCTTCCTGCAACAGGAAAGTATCCCCGCTGTCTTTGGCACGTACCTCGATACTCTGGGCGGAAACGGAGGTTACCTCACCAATCATACCGTTGTAGTAGCGGTGCTCGCCGGAAGAGTCGTTCTTCACGAACATCACCTGAGCACCTTCTTTCAGTTCGAGAACTTCGTCCGTGGGGTATGAATATTCGGGAAACTTCCCCTCGACAGTAGCGCGAAACGCATAGGTACGTCCCGGAAGCTGTTCCAGCTCGTAGCTGTTGATACGCTGCGCCTGATAGTTATGGGTGACCAGACGGATATATCCTTCCTCTTTCCGAGGCTGGAAGCCGGGGAGATAGCGGCGGTTCAGCGTTTCCAGCACCTGCGGGTCGCAATGGTTCTCACGGATGCGGTTCAGCAGTTCCAGGAAGTCTCCGTCATTCTGCCGGTATACGGTCTTAAGCTCGATGGTGCAATATTCCGTCTGCTTCAGCGCGCGGCTGGAGAAGAAATAGGGAGTGTCGTAGTACTTGCTGAGCATCTGCCATTCCTCGTCTTTCACCACGGGAGCCAGCTGCTGCAGGTCGCCAATCATCAGCAACTGCACACCGCCAAACGGTTTGTAGGGGTCGCGGTAGCGGCGGAGCATTTCATCTACCGCATCCAGCAGGTCGGCGCGTACCATACTGATTTCATCAATCACCAGCAGGTCCATGCTGCGTATGATATTGATTTTCTCCTTACCGAAACGGAAGCGGTAGCTTGCCTTTCCATTCGTACTGAACGAGCTTTCGGGCACATAAGGCGCAAACGGAATCTGAAAGAACGAATGGATGGTAACACCGCCGGCATTGATGGCCGCTATGCCGGTGGGCGCAACGACTACCATACGTTTGGGACTTTCCTGCTTAAGCTTGCGCAAAAAAGTAGTTTTACCGGTTCCGGCTTTGCCTGTCAGAAAAAGATGAGTGCCTGTGCTTTCGATGAATTGCCACGCAAGCGCTAATTCGGGGTTCTGCTCCATTGTTCTTTTCGGTTTATTTTAGAACGGTAAAGGTAGTACAAATAAACAAAGGAAAAGGAAAACCGGCTAATGTTTTTTGCCGCACGGACGGCATCCGTAAAAAAAGAGGTCATATCCTTTTGGGACATAACCTCTTATCCTTGTTTCCTGCCGGAAAAATTATTTCATACTGCCGCCAATGATGTCCAGCAGCTCATTCGTAATCGCCTGCTGGCGGCTCTTGTTGTATTGCTTCGTCAAGTCCTGAATCAGCTCATTGGCATTGTCCGTGGCAGCCTGCATGGCAAGCATACGTGCCGCGTGTTCGGAAGTGTTCGAATCCAAGAGGACCGTATAAATCTTCTGGCTCAACACTTTAGGAAGAAGCTCGGCCACCAGTTGGGAAGCAGAGGGTTCTACAATATAATCATTGTTGAAACTGCTTTTTCCGACAGTCCCGGTTGCTTCTTCGGCTACCTTGCCCAAGTCGATGGGCAGATAGTTGTCTCTCGTCAGCACCTGCGAGCCCATAGACTTGAAATGATGATAAATCAGCTCCACCTTGTCGACGCGCCCTTCAAGGAACTCTTTCATCAGGAGTCCGGCAAGCTCGTAAGCCTGCACATACGAAGGCTTGTCGGCCATTTCCTGATAACTGCCTTGCGGCTCATATCCCAATTTCTTTACGGCTTCTTCCACTTTCCTGCCTACGGGATACACCAGGATATTCTCCTTGCCCAGCGACCGGTAGTCTTCCAGTGTACGCTCCAGCATCTTTGCCACGTTGGAGTTGAAAGCGCCGCATAAAGACGAATTGGACGAGAATGCCACAATTGCCACCTTCCCTACCGGACGCTCCTCGGTGTAGGGAGACTCTACCGTAACATCCGTACTCAGGAAGTTTGTCAGAATCTCGTTCAGCTTCCGTTGATAGGGCAGCATATTCTCAATCCGCCCCTGTGCCTTATGCAGCTTGGCGGACGCCACCATCTTCATCGCCGAAGTTATCTGACGCGTACTCTTGACGGAGCTTATTCTATTTTTTACCTCTTTCAGTGAAGCCATTTCATATAGTGATTAGGGGTTAGTGATTAGCGGTTAGGGGTTGCCGGATGCCTAACTGCCATCTACATAAATTGCTTGGCTGCCTTTGCCGCCGTCTCTTCTATCTTCTTGCAGACATTGTCATCGATGACACCCGACTTCAACACATCGAGCACCTCCATCTGATAATCTCTTTCAAGGAATTCGAGGAAACTGCGTTCAAACTCATTCACCTTATCCAAAGGCACATCCTTCAGCAAACCGTGCGTGCCGCAATAAAGAATGGCAATCTGCTTCTCTACAGGCATCGGACTGTACTGGGGCTGTACCAGCAAACGGGTATTCTTCTGGCCCTTGTCGATGGTGAGCGCAGTAACCGGGTCCATATCGCCGCTGAACTTGGTGAATGCTTCCAGTTCGCGATACTGTGCCTGGTCTATCTTCAACGTACCCGCCACCTTCTTCATTGCCTTAATCTGGGCGTTACCGCCTACACGGCTCACAGAGATACCTACGTCGATAGCCGGACGGTTGCCCTGATTAAAGAGGTTGGTGTCGAGGAATATCTGCCCGTCGGTAATGGAGATTACGTTTGTAGGGATGTAAGCCGACACGTCGCCCGCCTGCGTTTCGATAATGGGAAGCGCCGTCAATGAGCCGCCGCCCTTCACTCTGCCTTTCAGGCTTTCGGGCAGGTCGTTCATCTCGCGTGCCACCTCTTCCTGGTTGATAATCTTCGCCGCACGCTCCAGCAGACGGGAGTGCAGGTAGAAGATGTCGCCCGGATAGGCCTCACGTCCGGACGGACGGCGCAAAATCAAGGATACCTCACGATACGCCACGGCCTGCTTGGACAGGTCGTCATAGACAACCAGCGCATGACGGCCGGTATCGCGGAAATACTCGCCGATTGCAGCGCCGGCAAACGGGGCGTAATACTGCAACGCAGCCGGGTCGCCCGCCGTAGCTGCCACAACGATGGTGTAATCCATCGCACCGTTCTCGCGCAGCGTATTTACGATAGATGCCACCGTAGAACCTTTCTGGCCGATAGCTACGTAGATACAGTATACGGGGTCGCCTGCCTCGTAGTTGGCACGCTGGTTGATGATGGTATCGATGGCAATCGCGGTCTTGCCCGTCTGGCGGTCGCCGATAATCAGCTCACGCTGCCCGCGGCCGATAGGAATCATGGCATCGACAGCCTTCAGACCGGTCTGCAACGGCTGGTTTACCGGCTGACGGTAAATAACGCCCGGTGCTTTACGCTCCAACGGCATTTCGCAAAGCTCGCCGCCTATCAGTCCCTTGCCGTCCAACGGTTCGCCCAACGGGTCGATAACACGTCCCAACATACCCTCGCCTACCATAATGGAAGCGATACGCTTGGTACGTTTCACCACGAAGCCTTCCTTGATTTTATCCGTAGGGCCTAACAACACAGCACCTACGTTATCTTCTTCAAGGTTCATCACGATGGCTTTGATACCGTTGTCAAACTCCAGCAACTCGTTTGCTTCGGCATTACGCAATCCGTAGATACGCGCCACGCCATCGCTGACTTGCAGCACCGTACCGATTTCGTCCAGTTGCACGCGGGTGTCGATGCCTTCCAACTGTTTGCGCAGAATATCGGAGACTTCGCTTACTTTTATATTTTCAGACAACATTTTATTTAGCAATTAATGTTTAGTGATTAATGATCGGTATTCGGTTATATCACTAACCACTGTTATACAATTCTTCTGTTCTTATCAATGAACTGCTGTTTCACTCTCTTTAGCTGGGTAGCAATACTGGCATCCAGACGGAAATCGTTGATGTCGAATATAAATCCGCCTTCGATGGAAGGGTCAACATCGGTCTGTAACTCCATTTTGGCATGCAACAGATGGGAAGCGCTATTTCGGATGCGTTCCCAAATCTCACGACTTACGGGTACGGCAGTCGTCAGTTTCGCTACACCGATATGTCTGCTCTTTCTGTATAAGTCCAGATAGCTCAAACAGATATATTGCAGAAATGCCTCACGCCTGTTTTTTAATATCAGCGTAACGAAACGGGACAATTCCTGTCCGGCAGGAGCATCCCCCACTGCTGCGGTACAGATAAGCGAGAATTTCTCCTGTACCGGCAGTACAGGGTTCTCCAATGCCGCACGCAAATCAGGATGCTTCCTGAAGCTCCTGCTCAACGTGCGCATTTCCGTATACAGCCTGTCTTCCGTACCCGTGCTCTTGGCATACTCCATGAGAGCCTTTGCATACCGCATCGAAACAATTCCTATATCCATTTTTCCAAAGATTAATGATTAGCGATTGGCCGTCAGCATTTCGTCCAGCATACGGTCAATCATTTCCATCTGGTCTTGCTCTTTGTCCAGATTATGACGGATTATCTTCTCCGCAATATCTACCGATAGTACAGCAACCTGACGGCGGATATCACGGATAGCTTCTTCCTTCTCTTGCTGAATCTGCTGTTTCACATCATCCAGCTCTTTCTGTGCAAGGGCTTCGGCATGTTTACGCGCCTCGACAATAATCTTGTCACGCTCGTGCATTGCTTCCCGCATGATGCGCCCCTGCTCCTTGTTTGCAGCAGCAATCAACGCATCACTCTCCTCTTTCAGTTTGGCGAGCTGGGCGTTTGCCTGACGTGCCACTTCCAGCGACTGGTCTATGTAGGCCCTACGCTCTTCCACCATTTTCGTAATGACGGGAAAGCCGTATTTGGCCAGTACCACAAAAACCACGCCGAATGAAAGGAGCATCCAGAACAGCAGACCACTATCAGGTAATAACAATGACATAATTTATTTTTTTTATAAGAAGAATACCAACAGACACACAACAACCGCCAACAATGCAACACCTTCAATCAAGGCGGCGGCAATAATCATGTTCATACGAATATCTCCCGATGCTTCCGGCTGGCGTGCAATGGCTTCCATGGCAGAACTACCAATCTTGCCAATACCCATACCTGCACCGATAACAGCCAAACCAGCACCCAGGGCAGCGCCCAATTTACTAACTCCAACACCTGCCGCAGCAGCTTGCAATAATACAGATAGTAACATAACTTTCAAATTTTAAATTGTTATTTTATTAATGTTTATATTCCAGATAATCTTATCAGTTTCTCATTTTACCGCCTTCTTCTCACCGGCTTTCTCCGTGTGCTCTTCCTGTGCCAGACCGATAAACACCGCCGACAGCATGGTAAACACATACGCCTGGATAAAGGCGACCAGCAATTCCAATCCGTTCATAAAGATATTGAACAGCACCGAAGCTACCGTCAGCGAACCGTTCAAGGCAGGTCCCATACTTGCCGATATGAATATCAGACATGTAAGCACCAGCATTGCCATGTGTCCTGCCAGCATATTGGCAAAAAGACGTATCATCAAGGCAAACGGCTTCGTAAAGATTCCGAAGAACTCGATAAACGGCATCATGGGCACAGGCACTTTCAGCCACCAGGGCACATCGGGCCAGAAAATATCTTTCCAATATGTCTTGGTTCCGAAAATATTAACGGCAAGGAATGTGCACACGGCCAGCACCATTGTAATTGCAATGTTACCGGTGACATTTGCCCCGCCCGGAAATACCGGAATCAATCCCATAAGGTTGTTTATGAAGATAAAGAAGAATGCAGTAAGCAAGTAAGGGGCAAACTTACGGTACTTCGGTCCTACACAGCTCTTTATGACATCATCATTCACCATCATAATGAACATCTCCATAAACCCGACGAAACCGCCCGGAGCCGCACTGTCCTGAGGATGCCTGCGATACCAGCGGGCAACGCTCAGTACGATGACTATCAATAATACACTGTTGATGAGCAATGCCAGCGTAACCTTCGTAATGGATATATCCCACGGACGCACCTCATTGCCTGCTGCATCGTGCTCCACCAGTTTTCCTTCGTACTTGCTGCCTTCCGGAGCAATGGAAAGTCCCTCGTAACTGCCTCCGTTCTCCTCCAGACGGGAAGAAAGGAATACGTGCCACCCCGTTGTGCCGCTATATACAATGACGGGCAACGGAATGATAACCTTCGTTTCTCCGAAATCGGTGATGTGCCATTCGTACGAATCGCCGATATGCCCGAACACGATTTCCTTTACGTCTACCGTATTCTCCTCTTGCTCGGCAGGAGTCACATCGTCACGTTGGGCCATGCTGTCGAGTTCGGCCACAAGGCCGTTTTGCGCTGCGGGAATACTGTCGGCCTGCATAGAAACGGCAGGTAACAACAACCCACATGCCAGCAATACTCCGGTTAGTATGTTACGCAATTGTTTCATTTTCTTGTCTCTTTTTCTTTTTCAGCTTCCGGTTCATTTCAAAAGTGAAGAAAAACCAGGAGTCATAAGTCAAATATATCAGATAGTTAGCGATGAACGTCAACAGGAACTCTTTTGCTTCCTCACGCACTGCAACGCAATACACCAGCATCACAATGATAGATGCAAGCATCCGCATAACACGCATCAGCAGGTATATCTGCAACATCCGCCCCGGCATCCGGTAACGGCAGCTTTCAATCATGTTTATCATAAACATGCCGAAAACAAGGAAGAATACAGGTATCAGCGGATAACCGCCGAAATAGTGGTGCGGGAACACCGAATAATAAACCCATCCGCCTATGCCGCCCACCAGTACCGTTAGAAGCGCCACTTGCCACAAATAGTTCCGTTTTGTTATGCTCACATCAATTCGATTTAAGGTTGGTAATCAGAAGAGTCAGTCTATACAAACCGAAACTCTGTTGCTGTTCATCTCTACAAAACCGCCATGAATATCCAGTGCACGTTCTTCGCCGTCTTTCGTTACATAAGCCAGCGTACCTGCCTTCAACGACGATACAATGGGTGCATGTTGCACCAGAATAGTAAACGAGCCAAGCGTACCCGGCAACGTTACACTATCGACTTCGCCTGTGAAGATTTCTTTTTCCGGCGATACAATATCCAAATGCAGTCCTTTCATCTTTATAGTCTACTGAATTTTTATTTCTTTGCCTGTTCCAGCAATTTCTTTCCCTTCTCTATTGCTTCCTCGATAGTGCCGACATTCAGGAAAGCCGGTTCGGGCAGATAATCGACTTCACCGTCCAGAATCATTTTAAACCCTTTAATGGTATCTTCTATAGAGACCATTGTTCCGGGAACTCCGGTAAACTGTTCGGCCACAGCAAAAGGCTGTGACAAGAAACGTTGTACACGGCGGGCACGATTCACCAATGTGCGGTCGGCATCCGAAAGTTCTTCCATACCGAGGATAGAGATAATATCCTGCAACTCCTTGTTGCGTTGGAGAATCTGCTTTACGCGCTGAGCTACTTCGTAATGCTCCTGACCTACGATATGCGGGTCGAGAATACGAGAGGTGGACTCCAACGGGTCGACAGCCGGATAGATGCCAAGTTCGGTAATCTTACGGCTCAATACCGTTGTTGCATCCAAGTGCGTGAAAGTAGTGGCGGGTGCAGGGTCGGTCAGGTCATCGGCAGGAACATATACTGCCTGTACGGAAGTGATGGAACCGTTGCGTGTAGAAGTAATGCGTTCCTGCATAGCACCCATTTCCGTTGCAAGTGTAGGCTGATAACCTACGGCCGAAGGCATACGTCCCAACAGTGCAGACACCTCGGAACCGGCCTGGGTGAAACGGAATATGTTATCAATGAAGAACAATATATCGCGCGGACCGTTCGTTTCAGACCCCATGTCACGGAAAGATTCGGCTACCGTCAAACCGGACAACGCAACCGACTGACGCGCACCCGGTGGCTCGTTCATCTGACCGAATATCAGGGACACCTGCGATTTGGCCACTTCGTCATAGTCCACTTTGGAAAGATCCCAATGACCTTCTTCCATTCCTTTCTTAAACTCTTCGCCATAGCGGATTACACCGGATTCAATCATCTCCCTCAGCAGGTCGTTACCTTCACGGGTACGCTCTCCCACTCCGGCAAACACGGAAAAACCGTTCTGCTTCTTGGCGATATTATTGATTAACTCCTGGATGAGTACAGTCTTGCCTACACCCGCACCACCGAACAGACCGATCTTACCGCCCTTACTGTATGGCTCCAGCAGGTCGATAACCTTGATACCCGTATAGAGCACCTCTTGTACGGTAGTCAAATCTTCAAATTTAGGGGGTTCGCGGTGGATAGGATAAGCACCAGTACGGTCCAGTTCTTTCATTCCGTCGATAGAGTCTCCTACGACATTCATCAGACGGCCTTTGATTTGCTCTCCTATCGGCATAGTGATCGGTCCGCCCAACGGGTAAACTTTCATGCCTCTCTGCAGACCATCCGTACTATCCATAGCTACGGTTCTTACGGTATTTTCACCAATGTGCTGCTGTACTTCCACAATCAGCCTTTTACCGTGATTCTTTCTTATTTCCAGTGCGTCGTGAATGCTTGGCAGCATCAGCTCTGCCTCTGTTCCTTCAAAATAGACGTCTACAACAGGTCCGATAACCTGAGAGATATGTCCAACAATCTGTGACATAAGCAATCTTTTTATATTCTATTTTCCTAATTATTTCCAGTAAAATTGTAAGTCGCTGCATGGAATCTTCCATCAGTCATGTCGCGTCTTTCATCGTCCAAATTCACTTGCTCTACTAACATTCGCGCCAGACTGTTTGTTCATTCAAAATAGTTACATAAACAACTTCGCAAATGTATAAACAAATCACGTCTAATTGTTCTCCTCAAAAGCATTTTTTCTATAAATTACACTATTTTGAACGATTAATACTACAATGGGAACAATTTGTTCCACACATAATAACGTTGGTTAACAATCGGTAATGCACCTAATCATAAAAAGCCATCCGTATTCTCTTAAAAAATAAGCCCTGTCTCGCGACAAGGCTTATTCACAACACAAACACAAAATAAAACACGACAAAACTACTATGCAATCTTACCTGTCTATGCCGGGGAGGCATATGTACTAATTACGGATATTCACATATACATAAGCAGCGTCAGGCCGATTTGCATGTAATAAACAAATGCGGGGAAGCATTTGTTTATTTTCTGTATGTTAAAAAGTTCAAAATCTTTATTCTTATTGAATGCCTCTCTCACGAAGCTTCAACTGCCAGTTCCATGCGGAGCGCAAAGTATCTTCAATACCTACTTCCGCTTTCCAGCCCAGCTCTTCGTTTGCCAGTTTCGGGTCGGCCCACACCTTTACTATGTCTCCGGCACGGCGACCTACAATCTGGTAGTTCAGCTTCACACCGGTTGCCTTTTCAAACGCATTGATCAATTCCAATACGGAAAGACCGCGTCCGGTACCGATATTGAACACTTCCACTTTTTCTTTCTGTTTCTTCTCCAGAATACGGCGGATAGCTACAACATGAGCCTTTGCCAAATCCACCACATTGATGAAATCGCGGATACAGGAACCGTCAGGAGTATCGTAATCGTCACCGAATACACTCAATTTCTCACGGATACCGATAGCCGTCTGGGTGAGGTACGGTATCAGATTCTGCGGCACACCGTTAGGCAATTCACCGAGCAGTGCCGAAGGATGGGCGCCAATCGGGTTGAAGTAACGCAGCAGAATCGCATTGATGGGAGCACCGGAAGCAACCGTATCACGGACAATCTCTTCGTTGATTTGCTTCGTATTTCCGTACGGGGATTCCGCCTTCTTGATAGGAGCCTCTTCCGTTACGGGAAGATGGTCGGGCTGGCCATATACGGTACAGGAAGAAGAGAATACAATGCCCTCCACTCCATGCTTAGGCATCAGTTCGAGCAGGTTTATCAGGGAAACCAAGTTGTTGCGGTAATAAAGCAACGGTTTTTCCACAGACTCTCCCACCGCCTTGCTTGCCGCAAAATGGATAATAGCCTTGATACCTTTATATTTAGCAAACACAGCGTCGAGACCGGCGTAATCCAGACAATCCAATTTCTCGAATGCTGGACGGATGCCCGATACCTTTTCAATGTTGTCTACAACATCTGCGCTGGAGTTTGACAGATTATCGATAATAACGACTTCATAACCTGCGTTCTGAAGTTCTACCACAGTATGAGAACCAATATAGCCGGTTCCGCCTGTAACCAAGATTTTCTCTTTCATATTAATATAGATAATTTAGCTTTTAGGTTATCATTAGGCTACAAATGTAAGGAAATAAATTCATAAAGCACGTACATGACCGGTAAAAATTAACCAAAGAATATTTCACCCCTGACCGTGTACGATAACTCTGCCTATAAAAGACAAAGCGAAGAAACCGCCCTCTTCTTTTACAAAGAGAACCGGTTCTTCGCTTTATCTAAAAATCAGAGTATATCTTAGAGCTTAACTACACCGGAGAAGCCCATGAATGCCATAGCCAGCAAACCGGCGGTAATCAAAGCTATCGGAGTTCCCTGCATACCCTTCGGCACGTTCACCAGACTCATCTGTTCGCGCAGACCTGCAAAGAGCGTCAACGCCAGACCGAAGCCGATAGCCGTAGAGAATGCATAAACCACACCGGTCAGCAAATCATAATCTTTCTGGATAACGAGGATAGCCACACCGAGAATACAGCAGTTCGTTGTAATCAGAGGCAAGAACACACCTAAAGCCTGGTATAAAGAAGGAGATACTTTTTTCAGGATAATCTCCACCATCTGCACCAATGCGGCAATCACAAGGATAAAGGTGATGGTTTGAAGATAGCCCAGACCGAAAGCATCGAGCACAAACTTCTGAATGAGGAACGTTACGATTGTAGCAATAGTAAGCACGAATGCCACTGCTGCCGACATACCCAACGCCG
This sequence comes from Bacteroides sp. NSJ-48, assembly GCF_014287405.1. Taxonomy (NCBI): domain Bacteria; kingdom Pseudomonadati; phylum Bacteroidota; class Bacteroidia; order Bacteroidales; family Bacteroidaceae; genus Bacteroides; species Bacteroides sp. NSJ-48. Next base: position 73,682 of record NZ_JACOOD010000007.1, read on the forward strand.
TCTCCACTTTCTTGGATACGCCCAGAAACGGACAGATACCCAGGAATTGCGACAACACAATGTTATTGACAAAGATTGCCGAGATAAATATCAATATATATTCCATAATATCAATTCTAATTATGAATTACAAATTATGCTTTCTTGAAGCTGTTAACCAACGCAATGAGGTATCCCAAAGCAATAAACGCACCCGGTGCAAGAACAAATACCAGCATACCGTATTCTTCGGGAAGAATCGTGAGGTTGAATATCTTGCCTGTGCCCAGGAATTCGCGGACAGCACCCAATAAAGTCAATGCGATAGTAAAACCTAATCCCATACCCAAACCGTCGAAGAAGGATGCCACCGGATTATTTTTGGCAGCAAAAGCCTCGGCGCGGCCCAGTACGATACAGTTTACTACAATCAGCGGAATAAACAAGCCCAGTGTCGCATAAAGTGCGGGAACGTAAGCCTGCATCACCATTTGCAGCAGTGTTACGAACGATGCGATTACAACAATGAAAGAAGGAATGCGCACCATATCCGGAATAAGGTTCTTGATAGCGGAAATCACCACATTGGAACAGATAAGCACGAACATCGTTGCCAGTCCCATACCCATACCGTTGATAGCAGATGAAGTCGTACCCAATGTAGGACACATACCAAGCAGGAGTACAAACGTAGGATTCTCTTTTACAATCCCGTTCATCAATACTTTAAAATTATTCATATCTCTACTCCTTTCTTATTTAGCACTGACAGAATCAGTGAGTTCAACTTTAATAGTAGCTCCCGTAGCCGTATTGGTTCCGGCAGCCTCTTCCACATTCTTTTGAGTAGCTCCCGTAGCGCCGTCAGCAGTATTCTGACCTGCATAGGCAGCATATGCAACGTTTACGGCATTCAGGAATGCGCGCGAAGTAATGGTTGAAGCTGTAATGGCATCTACCTTACCGCCGTCCTTGCTTACTGTCAGAGAAGCTTCACCGGGATTCATACCTGTAATATCTCCCTTGTTTCCCTTCTTGAACCAGTCGGCAGCCTTGGAGCCCAATCCCGGAGTTTCCACATGCGACAGCAGCGAGTAATCGATAATCTTGCCTTCGGCATCGAAGCCTACCAATACCTTCAGCTCACCGCCAAAGCCCATGGAAGTCGCTTCGACAGCAGCACCGATGAATTTGCCTTCTTTAGTGGCGGGATACACAGCGTACTGGACACCATTTACCTCCTGAGTCTTTTTTTCGGCAATCGGGTCATTGTCAAAACCCGGAACCACAGCGCTGACAGCATCGCTCAACGTCTTGGCATTGGCCTGCGCAATAGGTTCTTTCGTCAGTTCATTTACATAAGCCAGCAATGCTACGGATATCGCAGTAACTCCCGTAAGCACCAGCAACATATTCTTTAAGGATGATTCTAACTTTTTCATTTCTTCTTCGCTACCTCCCCAAAGCGTTTAGGTTTAACATATGTGTTGATAAGCGGAGTAAACGCATTCATAATCAGAATAGCGAACGACATACCTTCGGGATATGCGCCGAACAGACGGATGATGACCGTGAGCAGACCGATACATACGCCGTAAATCAGCATTCCCTTATGGCTCATCGGAGAAGTTACATAATCCGTAGCCATGAAGATAGCACCCAGCATCAGACCACCGGACAGCAGTTGCACCACCGGAGATACATAGATTTCCGGATTAACCCAGTACATGATGCCGGAGAAAACGAATACCGTAGCCAAAATGGATACGGGAATGTGCCATGTAATAATCTTCTTCCACAACATATAGGCCAGTCCCAACAGCAGGGCCAATGCGCTGACTTCACCCAGACAACCGCCGTTATTACCGATCAGCAAGCTGAAAGATGAGGGAAGGTCGCTCAAAGACATGCCTGGAGCACCGCTGATTACACCTTTCATTATAGCCAACGGCGTAGCAGCCGTAGTGGCATCCGTGTAAGCGGTCAGTTGTCCTACGGCAGGCCATGTGGTCATCTGCACAGGGAACGACAGCAACAGGAACACACGTCCCGCCAATGCGGGGTTAAAAGGATTACAACCCAAACCTCCGAAAGACATCTTGCCTACACCGATAGCAAACAAGGCGCCCAGAATGATAATCCAGACAGGAAGGTTGGAAGGTAAGTTGAATGCCAGCAACACACCGGTGATAATAGCGGAACCGTCACAGATGGTTGTGGTTTCTTTCTTCATCAGAAATTTGCCGATAGCCCATTCAAAGAACAGACAGGCTGCTACGGAAGTAGCCGTAACAATCAGCGCGCCCAGTCCGAAAAAGTAAAGCGATACAAGAAATGCAGGAATCAATGCTATCAGCACGCCGTACATATTCTTCTGCACGCTGTCACCGCCGTGAACGTGGGGCGAAAGGGATACGATTAATTTATTCATAAGATTATACTAAATCAATTCTTTCATTTTTTTACCTGACGTGCACGTATCATCGCTCCTACCTTACCCTTACCCAAACGGATATAGTCCAGCAACGGACGGTTGGAAGGACAAGTGAACTGGCATGAGCCACACTCGATACACGACATGACATCTTCTTTCTCTACTCTTTCAAAATCGCCGTGAGCCGATACGGTAGCAAGCAAGTAGGGTTCCAGCCCCATAGGACAGGCACTCACACATTTGGCGCAACGGATACATGGCTGCGCCTCACCACGCTTGGCTTCCTTATCGTTCATAATCAGGATGCCTGAACTGCCTTTCGCAGTCGGCACATCCGTATTTACCAGCGCCTTACCCATCATCGGACCGCCGCCGATAATCTTGCCCGTATCTTCGGGCAGACCGCCGCAAGCGTCAATCAACTGCTTCATCGGCGTACCGATACGCGCCAGGAAGTTGGAAGGCTTGGACAAAGACTTGCCGGTAACGGTAATGACACGCTCAAACAGCGGTTTATTCTTCTGAACAGCCTGATATACGGCAAATGCAGTACCTACATTCTGTACAACGGCACCCGTGGAGATAGGCAATGCACCGGCAGCGACCTGGCGACTGATAACAGCGTCTATCAACTGCTTTTCACCGCCTTGCGGGTACTGCACTTTCAAGGGCACAACCTCGATACCAGCATAGCCGGCAGCTACTTTCGTCATCAGCTGGATAGCATCGGGCTTATTATTCTCAATACCGATGAATGCCATGTTCACCTTAACGGCTTTCATCAGAATAGAAACACCTACCATGATTTCTTCGGCATGCTCCAGCATCAACTGGTGGTCGGCAGTAAGATACGGCTCGCACTCCACGGCATTGATTATGACACATTCCGCCTTGAATGCAGGCGGCGGGCACAACTTCACCTGTGTAGGGAAACAAGCGCCTCCCAAACCTACGATACCGGCATCCGCAATCTTCTTCACGATTTCCTCGGCTGTGAGATTGCACTCTTTTACCAATGTATCGGTACGGTCTATGGTCTCTTCCCACTCATCCCCCTCTACATCAATGAATACAGCCGGTTTGGCGTATCCGCTGGCATCGACGATAGTGTCGATTTTTGCGACCTTTCCGCTGACAGACGAATGGATAGCCGCTGATACGAAGCCGCCGGGTTCGGCAATCTTTGTACCTACTTTCACAACATCACCTTTAGCAACGATAGGCTTTGCAGGAGCGCCGATATGCTGGCTCAACAAGATAACGGCTTTTGCCGGAATCTCTGCCTGTACGATAGGCTGATGTGCTGAAAGTTTATTTTCGTGTGGATGAACTCCACCGATTGAAAATGTCTTCAACATACAATTCTGTATTTTTAGTCGTTTAATTTCTTTTAATATTATGCTTCAGTTTTCGGAGTTTCCGGAGCAGCAGCAGTTTCAGAAGCTTTGGAAGTTTCCGCTGCTTTTTTAGGAGCTTCTGCGGGCTTTGCAGGAGTTTCCGCCGGCTTCTTGGCAGCTTCCGCAACTTTCTTCACCGGCTCTGCAGACTTAGAAGCAACAGCCTCTCCTTCCGCTTTCGGTTTACGCGGCGGGAAATTGAGGGCGATTATCGTACCTTGCGGACAAACTTCTTCGCATTTACGGCAAGACTTACATTTGTTCGGGTCGATGTATGCCAGATTGTTCTCCAGCGTAATTGCCTCGAACGGACATACCTTCACACACTTGCCACAGCCGATGCAGGCTACGGTACAGGCCTTACGGGCTACAGCACCCTTATCCTTGTTTACGCACTGCACATAAACGCGGCGGGATTTCTTGCCTTGCGGACGGATTTCGATAATATTTCTCGGACAAGCCTTGGCACATGCGCCGCAAGCGGTACACTTGCTTTCGTCCACCTCGGGAAGCCCGGTTTCGGGATTCATGCGGATAGCACCGAACTGGCAGGCAGACACACAGTCGCCACATCCCAAACAGCCAAAGCTGCATCCCGTTTCGCCACCGTAAAGAGAAGCTGCGATAGCACAGCTCTTCGCACCGTCGTATTGATTGACACGAGGACGGTTGGCACACGTTCCGTTACATCTTACCACTGCAACCATCGGTTCGGCAGCAGCAGCATCCAATCCCAGGATTTCGGCAACTTTCGTCATGACAGGCTGTCCGCCCACCGGACAAAGTTTACCTTCCAACGAACCTGCCTTGACGCAAGCATCGGCAAATCCGCTACAACCCGGGTAACCACATCCACCGCAGTTTGCCTGAGGCAGCACAGCTGCCACTTGTGCAATTCGCGGATCTTCATACACGGCAAATTTCTTGGAAGCCACGTAAAGAATAACCGCCGCAACCAGCGCTATGGCCCCCAATGAAATTACTGCAATCAGAATTACATTCATAAATTAGTTGTTTATTAATTATTTGTTTTATGTATTAGTTAGTTCATCGGTTTAATCGAGAAAGAGAACTTCTTTCCCAATCGCGACTTGTTCAGCCACAATATATAATAATAAGGTATAAGGAGCCCTAACGAACACAGTGCAGAGACCAGTTCGTCGTGCCACATAGCCATAAAAGCAAAAAGGGAAAAGATTAAAACAAGAAAAGGAAACACAAACGCAAGCAAAACCGCCATTACCCCCATAGACAATTCTCCGACAACCCATACACGGTCGCCGGGCTGATAAGAAGAACTTTCATCTATAACATCGATAAGCTTTTCTTTTGTATCGGCAGAACTGCAATGTCCCTTGATACTGCATGAAGCACATGCTGAAGTTTGAACAATCCTCACCTGAAGATGAGTGCCGTTTATGTTTTCCACAATACCCTGATGTCTTATAGTATCCGCCATTTTGCAAAGTGTGCATTACAAATCGCGGCAAATTTACGCATTATTTGCGAACTGCAAGGGATTAGACTGCTTTTTCTGTGTACGCAAACGCTCTTTTTCCTGTTTTTCGCAGTTTTTCGCTATTTTTTCTTCTGAAAAACAAAAAAAGAGCGCCCCGCTGTCATCGGCGGAGCGCTCCCTTTAATCATTCGCAACAGATATGGTTACCATTTGTAATTGATACCGAAGCTCAACAATTCCTTCACCTGGAAATAGCTGTCGCCTTCGGTAGGTTTGGCACTGTCATCAAAACGGGCATGCACATAAAGCTTGGTGGAGAGATAACGGTTCAGCACAAAATTAATGGTGTTTTCCCATTCAATACGTGTCCACTCGTAACTGGTCTGGAAGTCCAACCGTGAATCCAGAACGATAGAAGGTATGATAGTCCACGAAAGCGTAGGCTGTATTTGAGAACCGAAATTATGCTTGACGCACTTACCCTCGTCCAGGCCGAACTTCACTTCATCCACCTCTTTATTGCCCACATAGCGCAACATATAGGTCAGCGGGGCGATAAAAACAGACAAGTTAAACTTTTCCTTTTTCAGCTTATAGTCCATACCGATACTGGACGACCAATCTGCGGGTGCAAAGAATGCTGAGACCAGCTCTTCGCTATTCGCCTTGTAACTATGGCAAAACTGTGTTTTAAATTCCGTAGTAATGGTATAATACCACTTGGATGCAGCCTGAATACCCAATTTGCTATAAAGGCGGAACTGGTCGGTGCTTACCAGGTAATCGTGGAACTCATCGGAAGGAGCTGAGTTGAAGCCGAACTTGGCATCCAGCATATTCTCCCACTGGAGTTTCTCCCTATCGTTATAGTTGGCAAACAACTGCAGGTTGGCAAGCAAGGAGTTCGTACTTTCACCGCCCTTATACCAGTTGTCGGAAATATAGTTTTGCGTAATCTGCAACGAACCGTTTCCACCGGTCACCCACCAGTTGGGCTTTTGTATCACGACTTCCGCCTCTTCTTTCACTCTTGCCATGTTCTCCTGGGCAAAGAGTTTCACCACGGAAGGCTTGGAAGAGATTTCCTTTTCGATATTGTCCTTGAAAAGTTTTTTCTTCTTAATCTCTTTCTCGGTCATTACCACCAAGTCCGGACGATTGACGTACGTATTCATCATCACGCGGTCTACAACCCTATTCGCATTCTCTTTCGACAAGAAGCTCAATGTATCGAACGGCAGGAGTTCTTTCGTCATCGCAGGTACCGTATCCGGCTTCTGGAAAGTCCAGCCAACCTGCGACAGGCGTTCCATAGGAGCATAATAATAAGTGGTGGGAACAAACATACGGTAATAGTCCGGATTGTATGCAATATACCGTTCGGGAGTAGCCGGATCGTTCAAATAATCCAACACACCGAAATATTTTTCATACAGCACGGAGACTGTATCCAGCCGGTACCCATTATCGCAGGGTTTCAGTTTCAATATCCAGTTCTGACTCCAAATACCCGACAATGTATCCGCATTCTCCGTTGCAGCCTGTTTTCTTGTACTCTTTGCAGCATTTTGGGCTATCACCGGAAAAGAAAGCAGTGCGGCAACCAATCCTATTAAAACACGTCTATTCCTCATACTTTTCTTAAAATCTATATTTGAACGCAAAATTAAATCAAAATGTTCAGATTACAAAAGGTGGAAAGTGAAAGTTTATCAGAACCTTATTACGCACAGATATTCCACTTTTTATAATTGTTTTCACCAAACTGTTATGTACTTCCTCTTTTTTTTCATAATTTTGCGCTTTAATTTTTAGAGAAAACATTTAAAACAGTATAGCTGTGGGAGAAACAAAGTATATTTTCGTCACCGGTGGCGTTGCCTCCTCATTGGGTAAAGGTATTATTTCGTCATCCATCGGTAAATTATTGCAAGCAAGAGGTTATAAAGTAACAATTCAGAAGTTCGACCCGTATATCAATATCGACCCGGGTACGCTGAACCCTTATGAACACGGAGAATGCTACGTAACGGTAGACGGCCATGAAGCCGATCTCGACCTGGGACACTACGAACGCTTCCTGGGTATCCAGACCACAAAGGCCAACAATATTACAACCGGACGTATCTACAAAAGCGTTATCGACAAAGAGCGCCGCGGCGATTATCTGGGAAAGACCATTCAGGTAATCCCTCACATTACGGATGAAATCAAGCGTAATGTAAAGCTGTTGGGCAACAAATATAAATTCGATTTCGTAATTACCGAAATCGGTGGCACGGTAGGCGACATCGAGTCTCTTCCGTACTTGGAAAGCATCCGCCAGTTGAAATGGGAACTGGGTAAAGACGCCTTGTGCGTACACCTTACTTATGTACCCTACCTTGCAGCAGCCGGCGAATTGAAAACCAAACCGACCCAGCACTCCGTAAAAGAGTTGCAAAGCGCCGGTATCCAGCCCGATGTGCTGGTACTCCGCACGGAACATGAGCTGAGCAACACCTTGCGCAAGAAAGTGGCCCTTTTCTGCAATGTAGACGAAAATGCCGTTGTACAGAGCATCGATGCACCTACTATCTACGAAGTGCCTATTCTGATGCAGGCTCAGGGACTGGACGAAACTATCCTGAAGAAAATGGGACTTCCCGTGGGCGATACTCCGGGACTGGGTCCGTGGCGCGCCTTCCTCGAACGCCGTCATAAGGCAGAAACGACCGAACCGGTACACATCGCACTGGTGGGCAAGTACGATTTGCAGGATGCCTACAAATCCATCCGCGAAGCCCTTTCACAAGCCGGAACATACAATGACCGCAAGGTATCCGTAGATTTCGTAAACAGCGAGAAGCTGACGGACGAAAACGTAGCGGAAGCATTGAAAGGCATGTCGGGCGTTCTCATCGGGCCGGGTTTCGGCGAACGTGGCATTGCCGGAAAGTTCGTAGCCATCAAATATGCGCGTACGCACGATATTCCGACATTTGGTATCTGCCTGGGCATGCAATGCATTGCCATTGAATTTGCCCGCAACGTACTGGGATACGCTGATGCCAATTCGCGCGAAATGGACGAAAAGACACCGCACAACGTTATCGACATCATGGAAGAGCAGAAGTCCATTACCAATATGGGCGGCACGATGCGTCTGGGCGCTTACGAATGCGTATTGCAAGAAGGCAGCAAAGCATACGAGGCCTATGGCACGGAACACATACAGGAGCGCCACCGCCACCGCTATGAGTTCAACAACGCATATAAGGCAGAGTATGAAGCGGCCGGCATGCAGTGTACGGGCATCAATCCGGAATCGGACCTGGTGGAGATAGTAGAGATACCCGCCCTGAAATGGTTTGTCGGAACCCAGTTCCACCCCGAATACAGCAGTACCGTACTGCACCCGCATCCGCTATTTGTAGCTTTCGTAAAGGCTGCGATTGAAAACGAAACAAAGTAATCATCACTAATTAATAATTGAAAATTCATAATTTGATTAAATGGATAAAAACACCATCACAGGCCTTGTCTTGATAGCAATCCTGTTAGTCGGATTCAGCTTTCTGAGCCGTCCGAGCAAGGAGCAACTGGCTGCACAGCAACGCTATTATGACTCCATAGCCCAAGTACAACAACGCGAAGCTGACCTGAAAGCAAAGGCGGAAGCCGCTTTGGCCAATGACAAAGAGGAACAGACGGCAGACTCTACCGTTCTCTTCTTCAACGCTCTTCAGGGAACCGACTCACAGGTTACAATACAAAACAATCTGGCAGAGCTGACAGTTGCCACCAAGGGCGGACGTATTTCGTCAGCTACGTTGAAAGAGTATATGGGACAGGACAAAAAGACACCTGTTACCCTATTCAGCGGCAACGACGCTTCCATGAACTTCCTTTTCTACAACAAGAAGGAAACCATACAGACGGAGAACTACTATTTTTCGGTGGTGAACCGTACGGACAGCACCGTAACCATGCGTTTGGCGGCAGACAGCGCCAGCTATATCGACTTTAAGTATGCCATGCACAATGACACCTATCTGGTAGACTTTACAATCGACGCCGTAGGTATGGCAAACAAGCTGGCAAACACCGACTATGTAGACATCGAATGGTCGCAGCGTGCACGTCAGATAGAAAAGGGATATACGTATGAGAACCGCCTGGCGGAACTGACCTATAAAATTACCGGAGACGGAACCGATTACCTTTCTGCCGGCAAGAACGATGAGAAAGAAGTGGCAGAGCGCCTGGACTGGATTGCTTTCAAGAACCAGTTCTTCTCTTCCGTATTCCTTGCCGATGCCGACTTTGAGAAGACGAAGCTGAACTCAAAGCTGGAGACACAGGGAAGCGGCTACATCAAGGATTACTCTGCCGAAATGAGCACTGCTTTCGACCCGACCGGCAAGACTCCGACGCAACTGTTCTTCTACTTCGGTCCCAACCACTACAAAACGCTGACCGCACTCGATAAAGGACGCGAGGACAAGTGGGAGCTCAACCGCCTGGTATATCTGGGCTGGCCGTTAATCCGCTGGATAAACAAATGGTTTACCATCAATATCTTCGACTGGCTGTCCAGCTGGGGATTGAGCATGGGTATCGTTCTGCTGCTGATGACATTGATTGTAAAGGCAGTGGTATTTCCCGCAACTTGGAAAACGTACATCTCCTCTGCCAAAATGCGTGTACTGAAACCGAAAATAGACGAAATAGGCAAGAAGTATCCCAAGCAGGAAGATGCCATGAAGAAGCAGCAGGAAGTGATGGCGCTTTACAGCCAATACGGTGTGAGTCCGATGGGCGGCTGTCTGCCGATGCTGATTCAGTTCCCCATTCTAATGGCATTGTTTATGTTCGTGCCGAGTGCCATCGAGCTGCGCCAGCAAAGTTTCTTGTGGGCCGATGACTTGTCCACGTACGATGCGTTCATCAATTTCCCATTCCATATTCCGTTCCTGGGCAGTCACCTCAGCCTTTTCTGCCTGCTGATGACAGTAACGAATATCCTGAACACCAAATTTATGATGCAACAGCAGGACACAGGCGCCAACCCGCAAATGGCAGCCATGAAATGGATGTCGTACCTGATGCCCGTTATGTTCCTGTTTATATTGAACGACTATCCTTCGGGACTGAACTACTACTACTTCATTTCGACGCTTGTCAGTGTGATAACTACCATCATCATGCGCAAAATGACGAATGAGGAAGCGCTTCTGGCACAACTGGAAGCGAACAAGAAAGACCCGAAGAAAATGAAAAAGACCGGTTTCGCTGCCCGCCTTGAAGCTATGCAGAAGCAACAGGAGCAGATGATGAAAGAAAAGCAGAACAGGAAATAAACTTCCGTTCAAGATATTTTCTCAGAAGGAAGCCGGACAATGCACTTTGCCCGGCTTCCTTTTCCTTTTTTCAAGTATATCTGTCTCCCAAAAAGAATTATCGAATGTATCCCAAAAACCTATTTATCGAATATGCAGACTAAATACACCTACAAAGAAATCTGGCTTATAGCCTACCCTATTCTCATCAGCCTGCTCATGGAGCAGATGATCGGCATGACAGACACTGCCTTCCTGGGACGCGTGGGCGAGATAGAATTAGGAGCATCCGCCATTGCAGGTATCTTCTACATAGTAATGTTCATGGTGGCATTCGGTTTCAGTATCGGAGCGCAAATTCTGATAGCACGGCGCAACGGCGAACAGCAATATAAAGAGATAGGCAACCTCTTCTACCAGGGAGTCTATTTCCAGTTGGGAATGGCAGCGGTTATGTTTGCCCTCTGTTACAGCTTCGCTCCGGTGATATTGAAACGGCTTGTCTCTTCCCAGCACATCTACGATGCGGCAATGAGCTACCTCAACTGGCGTGTATTCGGCTTCTTTTTCTCCTTTACGGCAGTGATGTTCCGTGCGTTCTTTCTGGGAACGACACAGACCAAAACGCTGACGCTGAACTCAATCGTCATGGTATTGAGCAATGTCGTATTCAACTACATCCTGATATTCGGAAAATTCGGAGTGCCGCAGCTCGGCATTGCCGGAGCCGCCATAGGCTCGTCGTTGGCGGAATTGGTGTCATTGATATTCTTCATCCTCTACACCCGTCACCGCATCGACATCCGCAAGTACGGACTGGACAAAATACCGGGTATCCGCTGGAACATACTCAAACGCATGCTCAACGTCTCTTTCTGGACGATGGTACAGAATTTCCTGTCACTCTCCACGTGGTTCCTGCTCTTCCTTTACGTAGAGCATCTGGGAGAACGTTCGCTGGCCGTTACCAACATCATCCGCAACGTATCGGGCATAATGTTTATGGTTATGATGGCATTCGCTTCGACCTGCGGGTCGCTTGTCAGCAACCTTATCGGAGCAGGACACACCGACTGCGTGCCCGGTACGATACAGCAGCATATCCGCATAGCCTATGCGTTCGTGTTGCCGCTTGCCGTGTTCTTTGCGCTGTGCCCCAAGCTGATACTGAGCGTGTACACGGATATGCCGGAACTGCAAGAGGCAGCCGTTCCCTCGCTTTGGGTACTTTGCTCCGCCTATCTGTTCCTCGTACCCGCCAACGTCTATTTCCAGTCCGTATCGGGAACCGGAAACACGCGTACGGCCCTGGCCCTGGAGATGATAACACTGGTGGTTTATACCTGCTACATCACATACATCGTAGCCTATCTGAAACTGGACGTGGCATTTGCATGGACATCGGAAATTGTTTATTCCGTAGGAATTCTGGTGCTTTGCTATTTCTACATGAAGAAAGGGAAATGGAGTCTGAAGAAAATTTAAATTAATTTCCTATCTTCGTTACCGAAATAAATCTTCAAACATATATGAAACAATCAAACCTATTATTTATGTCGGCAGCAATGATGTTGGCATCCTGCGGCGGAACCAAAGACGCAGGACAGAACGGGACGCTTATCGAAAGATCGGATATAAAGATTGAAGGTAAGCGCATGACGCCCGAAGCGCTTTGGGCAATGGGCCGTATCGGCAGCGTAGCCGTATCGCCCGACGAGAAACAGATTGCTTACTCGGTAGCCTATTACAGCGTACCGGAAAACAAGAGCAACAACGAGTTGTTTGTCATGAATGCCGATGGCAGCAGCAACAGACAAATCACCCGCGACAGCTGGCAGGAAAGCCAACCCGTCTGGATTAAAGACGGCAAGAAAATCGCTTTCCTCTGCAACGAAAGCGGCAGCAGCCAGGTGTGGGAGATGAATCCGGACGGTACGGAACGCAAACAGCTCACCCGGTACGAGGGAGACATCGAAGGATTCGCTTTCTCGCCCGACGGCAAGAAGCTGCTTTTCATCGCCCAGGTAAAAACCGTGCAGAGCACCGCCGACAAGCATCCCGACCTGCCTAAGGCAACCGGTATCATCGTTACCGACTTGATGTACAAGCATTGGGACGAATGGGTGACAACCGCTCCGCATCCCTTCGTTGCAGACTTCGACGGCAACGGCATCAGCAACGTACAGGATATTCTGGACGGCGAACCCTACGAAAGCCCGATGAAACCCTGGGGCGGTATCGAGCAACTGGCCTGGAGCCCTGCTTCGGACAAAGTGGCCTATACCTGCCGCAAAAAGACGGGACTGGCCTATGCCGTCTCCACCAATTCCGATATTTACATCTATGACCTTGCCACCGGGAAAACGGAAAACATCACCGAAGAGAACAAAGGGTACGATACCAATCCCCAATATTCGCCCGACGGCAAGTACATAGCCTGGCAGAGCATGGAACGCGACGGCTACGAGGCAGACCTCAACCGCCTGTTCGTCATGAACCTTGCAACCGGAGAGAAGCGTTTCGTAAGCCGCGCCTTCGAATCCAACGTAGATGCTTTCTTGTGGAACAAAGACTCGCAAAGCATATACTTCATCGGCGTATGGCACGGTGAAACGCAGATTTACAACATCGGTCTTGCCGACAATGACAGTCTGAACCGACTTACCGACGGCATGCACGACTACGCCTCTCTCGCCCTTTGCGGTGACAAGCTCATTGCCAAGCGCCACTCCATGAGTATGGGAGATGAGATATACGCCGTAAACAATACACGCAACGGCAATGCTTTTGCCAAGGCCGAGCAACTGACATTCGAGAACAAGCAAATCTACGACCAACTGGAGATGGGTAAAGTAGAGGCACGCTGGATGACGACCACCGACGGCAAGCAAATGCTGACCTGGGTTATCTACCCACCCCAATTCGACCCGAACAAGAAGTACCCCACCCTGCTCTTCTGCGAGGGCGGACCTCAAAGCCCCGTCAGCCAGTTCTGGAGCTATCGCTGGAATTTCCAGATTATGGCTGCCAACGACTATATCATCGTAGCTCCCAACCGCCGCGGTCTTCCGGGCTTCGGTGTGGAGTGGAATGAAGCCATCAGCGGCGATTACGGCGGCCAGTGCATGAAAGACTACTTCACAGCCATCGACGAAATGGCAAAAGAACCGTTTGTCGACAAAGACCGCCTGGGTTGTGTAGGCGCCAGCTTCGGCGGCTTCTCCGTTTACTGGCTTGCCGGACATCACGACAAACGCTTCAAGGCATTCATTGCCCACGACGGTATATTCAATATGGAAATGCAGTACCTGGAGACAGAGGAAAAATGGTTTGCCAACTGGGATATGGGCGGCGCATACTGGGAAAAGGACAACGCCACAGCCCAACGTACATTTGCCAACTCCCCCCACCTCTTCGTTGACAAGTGGGATACCCCTATCCTCTGCATTCATGGCGAAAAGGATTTCCGCATCCTTGCCAACCAGGCAATGGCAGCCTTTGACGCTGCCGTAATGCGCGGTGTTCCTGCCGAACTGCTTATCTATCCCGATGAGAACCACTGGGTGCTGAAACCGCAAAACGGCGTTCTGTGGCAGCGCACATTCTTTGAATGGCTGGATAAGTGGCTGAAGCCTGCAAAACAATAAAGAAAGCAGATAAAAAAGAATATGAAAAAAGAAAGCCGGCACATCGTTGCAGTGATGTTGCCGGCTTCTTTTTTTTCTATGTCATGCTCCCGCTTGTCAGACCAGCACGCCCAATATCGGGAATGTCGCTCCCTGCATTGCGAAGCAGATGCCAAAGACACACGCACTTACAATCCAAAGAATGACCAACGTCCATTTCAGGCCGGAAACCATAGGCTGCCACTTGAATATCTGGCTGAATATCATCCAAACGAGGCTTACCAACGGAATGCCCACTACCAGGATACCAGCAATATACATCACAATGGCCGATAACGGAGAAGCAGGCAATACGACATTAAAAGTAGGGAACATCGAGATAAGTGCTGCCCCACCGCCGATGGCCACCATTACGGCAGCAAAAAGCAGGGCTACGAACACCACTCCGAACACAAACAGCAGCGGACTGCAGATGATAGCGAATATCACCAGGCAGATTTTAAGGAACAGCCCCACCACCATAACCAGGGCATCGCCCAGTTTCTGCAGGAAAGTACGAGGCTTGTCGGACCTCATATAATCGTTCACGCCGTTTGCCATCTTCTCAAAACCGCCGGTCACTGTCTTGCCTATATTATCCACCGTAACCGCCTCGCCCCGCATACTCAGTTTCTCGGCTGCCGTGCGGGCTTCCGGAACGATTATCCAGCAAATGATGTAAGCAGGTATCAGGAGCTTGAATCCGAAAATCATGATTATTACAAGCACCAGACGCAACATCGTCACGTCCCAACCCCAATAGGCAGCCAATCCGCTCACCACACCGCCCAACATCTTATCGTCGGGATTGCGATAGAAATGGTGAGACACTTTCTCCGCAGTTGCGGAAGCGCCTGCACCTGTATTGCCGGCATGGTTGCTGCCGTCCCAACTGCCGCTTCCGGAAGCGGCATCTCCTGCGTCAGGCTCCAGTTCCTCCGGCTTTCCCATGCGGGCAATCACTTCTTCCACATAGGTAATGGTAATCACCTGCGAACCCGCAGCAAGCTTCTCCGTAAAAAGCTCGGAGATACGGCGTTCAATGTCATCGATTATCTCGTCTGCACCGGCTTCCTTACGGAAATGTATCTTCAGGTTGCTCAAATAATTATCCAAAAGGCGGTAGGCATCTTCATCGATATGGAAAACCGTTCCTCCTAAATTTACCGTTAATGTCTTTTTCATCGTTATATGTTTTTTATTTATTCTTTCATTACTCTTCAATAGCCCAACATGCTTCACGCTAATTGTTGGCAATATGATTGACCGTATCGCTCAGTTCGCGCCAGGACACCTCCAGCTCACCCAGAAAAGCCTCTCCTTTTGCGGTCAGCCTATAGTATTTGCGCGGCGGTCCCTGCGTGGACTCTATCCATTCGTAACTCAGCAAATCATCGTTCTTCAAACGGGTGAGCAGCGGATAGAGCGTACCTTCCACCACAATGAGCCGCGCTTCCTTCAGTTTCTGTATAATATCCGAAGCATAAGCCGGCTCTTTATGGAGCAACAGCATGATACAATATTCAAGCATGCCCTTGCGCATCTGCGACTTTACATTATTAACGTCCATAATTCGTATATGTTATTAAATGGTTTGACTGTTTACAACAAAAATGCCATACCTGCATCCTTTGTATGGCACAAATATATGTATTATCTTAGTACCTTGTATTGCAAAGTACCTTACATTAATATTATTTAAGAGTATATATGACCGGAGAGCAACCCGGGCTGTGCCTGTCGCACCTACAAAATCCCCGTTGATATGCCACAAATAATTACAGTTTAGTTTCTGTTTGAAACAAAGTATGCTATATTTGCATCATATTAATATAAACGCAGCAAAACATGTTTACCATCAGAAAAGCAACAAGCGCCGATTGCGGGTTAATCCATAAACTCGCCTGGCAGATATTTCCCGAAACTTACAAAGAAATTCTTTCGAAAGAACAAATCGAATATATGATGGAATGGATGTACTCCTTAGAGAGCATCCGCCAACAGATGGAAGAAGAGGGGCATGTGTACCTCATTGCCTGTGAGGAGTGCGAAGCGGCGGGTTATGTATCCGTACAGCAACAGGGAAAAGACCTGTTTCACCTGCAAAAGATTTATGTGCTTCCTTATTATCAGGGCGCACACTGCGGAAGTTTCCTGTTTCGCGAAGCTGTAAAATACATCAGGGATGTGCATCCCGCCCCGTGCATTATGGAGCTGAACGTAAACCGCAACAACAAAGCGGTAGGTTTTTACGAGCACATGGGGATGAAGAAATCCAGAGAGGGAGATTTTCCGATAGGAAACGGATACTATATGAACGACTACATCATGCAGTTGAAAATCGAAGAATAAGCAGCGGGCCGCATTATGGAATCCAAAGGGCTACACTACGTTTCCAAAGAGCTACATTACGTTTCTAAAGGGCTACATTATAACTGTAAAGGTCAACTCTGCAATTCCAAAGTTGACCTTTACGTTTTCTCTATTATTTCGCTACTCTCTCCAGCCATTTAACCATTGAGAGCATCACAATCATGGAAGCGCCCGTTGCACCCACGAAAACCAACCAGCATGCCCAGATTGGAACAGTGGTATAAAGGATACCGCCAACGAAAAGCAGCGAATTACCTACTGCCGTTGCAGCCAGCCAGCAACCCTGCATCAGACCCTGCAAATGAGGGGGAGCCACCTTGGACACGAAAGACAGTCCCAGCGGTGAGATGAACAACTCGGCAACCGTCAGGATGAAGTACAAACCTATCATAATCCACGGAGTCACACGGATGGCATTGATTTCGGCGGCACTCATCGTGCTCAACGCATCTTTGGCAGGCAAAGTGAACGAGAATATCATCAGGAACACGTATGCCAATGCCGCAATACCCATACCGATGGCAATCTTCATCGGAGTGGACGGTTCTTTATCCTTTTTCTTCAATGCGCCGAACAGCCACATGATAAACGGAGTGAGGAATACCACAAAGAACGGGTTTACGCACTGGAAGATTTCAGCACCCTTGATACGGGTAAAGCCAAGGTCAATATCGATTACGCTCAAGTCTACATAGTCGCGTGCAAAGTAAGTCAGCGAATAACCGTTCTGGTGGAACGACAGCCAGAAGAAGATTACCACACCGAACACTGCGAACAGGGCATAAATACGCTGTTTGATTTCGGCTGCGCTCATCTTGATTTCTTCTTTGCTTACGGTAGCATTCTGTTCCTTGGCAGCTACAACCTTCTTTGCCGGGTCGGGGAAGCGGTTCTTGTTGACCAGGTAGATTACCAATGAAATCAACATGGCAACAATGGCAGCCATGAAAGCGTATTGGAAACCGCGGTTAAACACATCCAGGTAGTTGTTGACAAACGCACCCATATCAGCCACATGGCTGCCGTCGAGCGTAACCTTGTCTGCCAGAGCTGTAAGATTCTCCATAGCCTGGGGAGCCATCTTGTCGCCCTCTTTAAGGAATTGGTGACAAAGTTCGGGCAAAGTGGCATCATAGTCGAAGTTGTTGACCTTCAGCCACCAGTTGCGCACACCGATAGCAATCCACGGAGCGAAGAAACCGCCGATGTTAATGAACATGTAGAATATCTGGAAACCGGAGTCGCGCAGGCTTGAGTACTTGGGATCATCGTACATCTGACCCACCAATGCCTGAAGATTACCCTTGAACAGACCGTTACCGAAAGCAATGACCAGAAGTCCGAAACAAGTCAGTCCCAGGTAAAGTCCCATGCTGGGAACAGGCGTAGGAGTAGGAATGGCAATAATCAGATAACCCACCGCCATCATCACCAGACCGGCAAGGATAGTGCCTTTGAAGTTTTTAGTCTTATCGGCAATGATACCGCCTGCCAATGCCAGAATATAGATAGATGCATAGAACGCGGAATAGATATATCCGGTAGTCGTTTCAGACAGCCCGAACTTCGCCGAGATAAACAGTGTAAGGATTGCCATCATAATATAGAAGCCGAAACGCTCTCCCATATTAGCCAAAGCGGCAGCAATCAAACCATTAGGGTGCTTGCTAAACATAAAAATAAGTTTTTGTAAATTAGTAATTAGTATTAGTTTATTTATATTTTTTGCAAATATATACTTTTCATCGAGATTTCCGGTAAGAAAACGAAATATCTCTTGCCGGAAATCAGGTTTTTAATATCCCTTTCACGAAAAAAGCCGGAAAAAGCATGCGAATAATTACACTATGACAATCTGTGCCGGAAAAAGCATTAAAATCACATAATCCCTCATGCCTACACACCTCATGCCTCAAAAAGCCTGCAAACCTCAGCGTGTACCTCCTTTATCAAATCCTTCGGATTGAGTTTGAGTTGCAACCCGCGCTGTCCGGCACTGATGTAGATATAGGAGAACTGCAGGCAGGTTTCGTGAATATAGGTAGGGAAAGGCTTTTTCATGCCGATAGGCGAACAACCGCCGCGGATATACCCCGTCAGCGGAAGCAGTTCCTTCATCGGGATAAGGTCGCACTTCTTGTTTCCGGACACCTTGGCGGCCAATTTCAGGTCTACTTCGTGCTCTCCGGGAATGACGCACACAAAATAACCGGTTTTATCGCCATGCAATATCAGTGTTTTAAATACCTGCTCTATATCCTCTCCCAAACTGGTAGCCACGTGTATGGCACTCAAATCTTTCTCATCCACCTCATAAGGAATGAGCTCGTAGGCAATCTTTGCCTTATCAAGCAGCCGGGCTGCATTTGTCTTGTTGATTTTATTTTCTTTCATCACAAACTATAATTGCAGACAGGCGAAAAGCATTCCGTTGCAGAAAGACGGTTTGCCGTCCGATGCCTTTCACCCGTCATCTTTCTTTCAGACTATTTTAAAGATGAAGTTCTTCTTTCAGGAACTTCGGGGTATATCCTTTCGTGCTCATCGCCACCTCTTCGGGCGTGCCGCAAGAGAGAAGCTCTCCCCCGCCCTTACCGCCTTCGGGTCCCATGTCAATGATGTAATCCGCCATTTTGATGACATCGAGGTTATGCTCGATAACGATAACCGTGTTGCCTTTATCGACCAATTTATTCAATACATTCATCAGGACGCGGATATCCTCAAAGTGCAGTCCGGTAGTAGGTTCGTCAAGAATATAGAGCGTCTTGCCCGTATCCCGTTTGGAGAGTTCGGTGGCCAACTTCACACGCTGGCTCTCGCCACCGGAGAGCGTGGTGGAAGACTGCCCCAGCTTGATATACCCCAGGCCGACCTCCTGAATTACCTTAATCTTGTTCAATATCTGAGGTACGTTTTCAAAGAATTCCACAGCACGGTTTATCGTCATATCCAGTACGTCGGCAATGGACTTCCCCTTGAAGCGCACTTCCAGCGTTTCGCGGTTGTAACGCTTGCCATGGCAAACCTCACAAGGGACATATACATCGGGCAGGAAATTCATCTCAATGGTTTTGTAGCCGTTGCCCTGGCAGGCTTCACAACGTCCGCCGCTTACATTGAACGAGAAACGTCCCGCCTTGTATCCGCGGATTTTGGCTTCGGGCAGGCCGACAAACAGGTTGCGGATATCGGAAAAGACTCCCGTATACGTGGCAGGATTGGAGCGCGGAGTACGCCCCAGCGGCGACTGGTCTACATTCACCACCTTATCTATATACTCCAGTCCCTCGATACTGCCATACTCCAAGGGGTCCTGAAGCGAACGGTAAAACTTCTGCGAAAGGATGGGCTGAAGCGTTTCATTAATCAGTGTGGACTTTCCGCTGCCCGATACTCCCGTTACACAAATCAGTTTGCCGAGCGGGAACTCCACATCCACATTTTTCAGGTTATTGCCTCTTGCACCGCGCAGCCACAGGCTATGGCCGTTGCCCTTGCGCCGTTCGGCAGGCACTTCAATGGCACATTCGCCGTTCAGATACCGGGAAGTCAGCGTATGCGTCCGCAACATCTGCTGCGGAGTGCCGGCAAATACCACCTCGCCCCCCAGCCTGCCTGCCTTGGGGCCCATATCTATAACGTAATCGGCGGCAAGCATCATGTCTTTATCATGCTCCACCACAATCACGGAATTACCCATATCGCGCAACTCCTTCAACGAATGAATAAGCCGCAGATTATCGCGCTGGTGCAATCCGATGCTCGGCTCATCCAATATATACAGCACGTTCACCAACTGCGAGCCTATCTGCGTAGCCAGTCGGATACGCTGGCTTTCGCCGCCGGAGAGGCTGACGGCGCTGCGGTCCAGAGACAGATAATCCAATCCCACATCCAGCAGGAATTTCAGGCGGGTACGGATTTCTTTCAATATTTCTACCGCAATCTGCTGCTGTTTCCTGCTAAGATATTGGTCTACGTTCATCAGCCAGTCATACAACTCGTTGATGTCCATTGTGGAGAGTTCGTAGATGTTTTTATCGTGAATACGGAATGACAAGGCTTCCTTGTTCAACTTCGCTCCGTGGCATTCGGGACAGACAGCCGTCCTGGCAAATTGCTCCGCCCACTTCTGTGCCGTGGCAGACGCATCCTTTTCCTGCAACATCTGGATATACTTCACCACTCCTTCAAAAGTGACAAAGTAGTCGGAAGACGTACCGATAAGGGAGCTTTTTATCTTTATTCGCTCATCCGAACCGTATAGAATCTCATCTATCGCATCGTCCGGCAACTCCCTGACAGGAGTTTTCAGTGTAGCTTCATACTTCTCCAGCAATGCGGCAATCTGCCAGAATATCATGCTGTTCTTGGCTTTTCCCAAAGGGATGATGGCTCCCCCGCTGATGGAAAGCTCGCGGTCGGGGATAATCTTGTCTATATCAATCTGGTTCACCACACCCAAACCCTTACACTTGGGACACGCCCCCTGCGGAGAATTGAAGGAGAAGTTATGGGGGGCAGGCTCGCGATAGGACAGTCCGGTGACAGGACACATCAAACGCTTGCTGTAATGGCGCACGCTCTCGCTTTGGGCATCAAGCACCATCAGCAGCCCGTCGCCCTGACGCATGGCAACGGCAACGCTGTTCTTCAGGCGGGTGTCGTCTTTATCCGCCACCACCAGTTTGTCGATTACCACTTCCACGTCATGGTTCTTGTAACGGTCCAGCTTCATGCCGGGCAATGCCTCGCGCACCTCGCCGTCCACACGGACATAGAGATAGCCTTTCTTGCGAATCTGCTCGAAAAGTTCCTTGTAGTGTCCCTTACGGTTGCGCACCAACGGGGCGAGGATGTAAATACGTTTTCCTTTATAATCGTTCAGGATAAGCTCGAGTATCTGCTCTTCGGTATATTTCACCATTTTCTCGCCGGAAAGATACGAATAGGCTTCGCCGGCACGGGCATACAGCAGACGAAGATAATCGTATATCTCCGTTGTCGTACCCACGGTGGAACGCGGATTTTTATTGGTGGTCTTCTGTTCTATGGAAATCACCGGGCTCAGACCGGTAATCTTATCTACATCGGGACGCTCCAGATTGCCCAGAAAGTTACGGGCATAAGCGGAAAACGTTTCGATATAGCGGCGCTGGCCCTCGGCAAATATCGTATCGAATGCGAGGGACGACTTACCGCTTCCGCTCAGCCCGGTGATTACCGTAAGGCTGTTGCGGGGAATTTCCGCATCGATGTCTTTCAGGTTATGTACACGCGCTCCGTATACATTGATATATTCTGTTTCTTCTTGCATATTTTAATGAATGAATTTGTGCAAAAATAACGGTTTCCGACCGAATATCAGTCGAAAAGCGGTATTTTTCGGTTTTGAAATGCACAATATTATTTCTTAACGCAATCCTTTGGTTAAAATGGGACAATATTGTTAACTTTGCGGCTACTTTGGGAAATTGTAAACATAAACCAACGATTACTGAATGAAAACGATTAACCGTATTTTTTGTTCCCTGCTGCTTGCCGGCGCGTGCAGCCTCGGAACAAGCGCACAAGAAAACCAATCCTACTTTCTGCATACGATAGAAAAAGGCCAGAGCCTGTATTCCATTGCCAGCATGTACAACATCAGTCAGGCGGATATAGTAAAACTGAATCCGGGAAGCGACGACAAGATATACGTAGGCCGTACCCTGCGCATTCCGCGTACGGATGCCGGTTTGCAAAAGGAGACTTTCCATACCATAGCTCCCGGTGAAACCCTTTACCGGCTTACGGTGAAATACAATGTGTCCGCCAAAGCTATATGCGATGCCAACCCCGGACTGAGCGCCGATAACTTCCGCATCGGGCAGGTCATCCGCATTCCGTCGGCCACGGATGCGGCAGCCGTCACCGCAGACACGCAGGCACTTTCGGGCATGCCCGCAGGCAACACTGCCATTCAGGCCCCGGTACAATCCCGCTGCCGCGACATGCACAAGGTAAAACGCAAGGAAACGGTATTCAGCATCAGCCGCGAATACGGTATTACCGAAGCCGAACTCATAGCCGCCAATCCCGAATTGCGGGGCGAGAACAAGATAAAGAAAGGTTCGTTCCTCTGTATCCCCTATCCGTCCTCTCCTTCTGCAACGCAGCAGGATACACCCCGGCAGGCCGCACCGAGCGACAGCGAACTGTTCAGTGAAAACACAAAAAGCAGCAAGCGCATCAATGTCATCAAGGCTGCCGTAGTCCTTCCGTTCCTGCCCGACGGGGCAAGCAAAAGCGAGTCTGCCAAAATGGTGGAATATTACGAAGGATTCCTTATGGCGGTAGACAGCCTGAAGCGCACAGGCACTTCCATAGACCTTTATACTTACAGTACCGGTCCTGCCACATCCTCCCTGAACTCCATACTCGGCAAAAGCGAGATGAAGGACATGGATATTATCTTCGGCCCGTTGCACCAGCAGCACATCAAGCCTTTGGCCGATTTTGCCGACAAGCACGACATACGGCTGGTGATACCGTTTACGTCTAAAGACAATACCGTATTCCGCAATCCGTCGGTTTACCAAATCAATACTCCCCAATCCTACCTTTATTCGGAAGTGTACGACCACTTTGTCCGCCAGTTCCCCAACGCCAACGTTATCTTTATCGAGGCAAGCCAGGGAACCAAAGAGAAGGCGGACTTCATCAAGGGATTGAAAGAGGAGTTGCGCAACCGTTCCATACCTACAAAATCACTGAAAGAGGATGCTACCGTGGAGTCCTTGAAAGCCGTACTGCGTGCCGACCGCGAAAATATATTCATCCCCACTTCCGGAAGCAACATCACACTGATTAAGATACTGCCGCAACTGACACTGCTGGTACGCGAGACGCCCGACAGCCGCATACATCTGTTCGGCTATCCGGAATGGCAGACTTACACCAAAGACCATCTTGAAGCCTTCTTCGAACTGGATACATACTTCTACTCCTCGTTCTACACGAACAATCTGCTGCCGGCAGCCATTAACTTCACCAAGAGCTACCGCAAATGGTATGGCAAAGAGATGGACGAACGTTATCCCAAATTCGGCATGCTGGGTTTCGACACGGGCTACTTCTTCCTCAAAGGACTGTCGCGCTACGGTTCGGGATTTGAAAAGAACCTGGACAAAATGAACCTTGTTCCCATTCAGACCGGCTTCAAGTTCCAGCGTGTAAACAACTGGGGCGGATTTATCAACCGGAAAGTGTTCTTTGTACGCTTCACCAAGAATTTCGAACTGATAAAGCTCGACTTTGATTAAAGAAACGCCTTACAGCCATTGGGTTACAGTAATTCGCAATTGAAGAAAATGAAACTAAAAACAATTATAGGAACAGCACTCTTAGCAGGTACATGTGCTTTGCCGGCAAACGCACAGATAGGCGAACAACGCCATAACTTTTCCGTGGGCATCAACGGCGGCATCAACCTGAATAGCGTAAGTTTCTCTCCCAGAGTCCGCCAGAACAACCTGATGGGTATCAACGGCGGAGTGACCGCTCGTTATATTTCCGAAAAGTATTTCAGCATGATATGCGGTGCACAAATCGAACTTAACTTCTCCCAGCACGGTTGGGACGAATTTTATGAGGACTATCCCGAACTGCAATACACGCGGAAGATGAACTATCTGGAAATTCCCTTCCTTGCACATCTGGCATTCGGTAAGGACAGAGGTTTGCAGTTCTTCGTCCATGCCGGTCCGCAGATAGGCTTCTTTTTAGGAGACAGCTATACGATAAGCGGCGACTGGGACAACTACCCGGGACTGACCGTAGAACAGCATGACAAAGCCGTAGACAACAGGTTCGACTACGGCATTACGGGCGGAGCCGGCGTGGAACTTCGCACCAAAGCCGGAAATTTCCTGGTGGAAGGCAGATACTATTATGCCTTGTCCGACTTCTACAACAGTACCAAGAAGGACTACTTTTCCCGTTCGGCACACGGAGTCATCACCGCTAAAATCACTTATTTGTTCGATTTAAGGAAATAAAGAAAATAACGGTATAATCCGGATACAGAGATATAAAAAGCGGGGCGAGTGTTGAATGTAACACTCGCCCCGCTTTTTATACCGGACTGTCTGTCTTACCGGACAGACCTTTTCTCTTTATCTCAATCTGTCCGCAGCTTTCACCATCAGCTCATCGCGATAGATAGCGCGGAAAGCCAGATAATTCAGTATGATACATACGGCAGGCAGGCATAAAGCCCATCCCAACTGGAAGGCCATTGCATTCAAATCGTTTTTCAGGATAAACATAAACGCGAAGAAAGCAATGTAATAACCTATCAGCAAAAGACTGCCGAACACCGTCATACGAACCTGCAACATACGGTTACGGAACAGGAATATGGTGCATAACGCAATAATCGCACTCAACAGCAGAATGCCGAACAAGCCCCATGTAGACTGGAAGTTTCCATCGGCCAAAGTCACGCCCAACGGCTTGAATACATGAGCCGCTATCCCATCCGGACCGATAAACTGTCCCACCGGCAAGCAAAGAGCCACAACCAGCAGGATAGCCACCAATAACAAATAAACGGATTGAATACGCTGTATCATTACTGCAATTTCTCTTTTTCCTTGGAAGGATTACGATAATATACCTTACCTTCAAGATATTCCTGAGTGGCAATCAATGTCGGTTTCGGCAACTTCTCATAATAACGGGAAATCTCAATCTGTTCGCGATTCTCGAATACCTCCTCAAGATTATCGTTGTAAGAAGCAAACTCGGCCAGCTTCTTGGAAAGGTCATTCTTGATTTCAACACTGATCTGATTGGCACGCTTACCAATAATCGCTACTGATTCATATACATTACCGGTATCCTCACACAACTCCATCATATCACGAGTCACCGTAGTAGTAGGAGCATTTGTCTTTCTGTAATCCATAAATTTCTATCTAAATTAATTTTATTCTACAACAATTGTTTCACTTTCTGTCAGTCCTTCAAAATCTTCTGCGCTTCCTTGAAGATGCGGTCGGCATCTTTCATGTATTTGCTTTCGGGAAACTCGTTCTTAAAGGCGTAATATTCGTCTACCGCTTCACGATAACGTTCCGCACGCTTGTCTTCCACACTATACACCGCCATTTCGTATTTGGCGCGCAGGATAAGGATGGACAAATCTTCACGCATATTGGTGTAAGGGTAATCCTTTAATGCGTTCTGTGCAGTGATAACGCAAGATTCATAATTATTTCCCAAATAATTTCCCAAATTATAATAGAGCTTGGCAGAGAGATATTCTTTCATAACCAGCTTGTCCTGCAAAGCAAATATCATGCTTTGGGCCTCGTCTTTCTTCGAGCTGTCAGGAAAATATTCAAGGAACATTTGCAGTTGCTGAATCGCACTGTATGTACCGGACTGGTCCAAACGGGGCTCCGGCGTATCCAGGAACAATGCCTTTCCGGCATGGAAACGCGCCAGTTCGGTAAACGTACCGCGCGGGTACACATTATAGTATTGGGTAAATGTCTGCGCGGCAGTCTGATAATCTTTCTGGTTATAATAGCTCATACCCAGCATGTAAAGAGACTCTTCCGCTTTATCAGTACCTTTAAGAATGGCAATCAACTCGTTCAGCAACGTGGCAGCACGACTGTACTGGCCTTTTGCGAAGTAATTCTTTGCCGCTTCATACTTGTATTCGTAGTCTGTGCTTTTCAGCAACTTGTTGTATTCTCCGCATGAGGAGAGCAGCAGTGCTGCAAGCAAAGTTATAAGGACGTTCTTCTTCATTACTTTTATTCAAATAATGTGCAAAGATAGAGGTTCGCATCGAATTAAACAAAGATACGCACCTTAATTTTTCAAAAACAAAGATGAATGGGGTATCCCTACTTTGGCACACTCCCTTTCATAACCTTCATACTGTCCTTTTTTTACAGTTTATACAAGTCGCTCGCAGCCAGCAAGTCCACCTTTTTCTCCGTCAATACCCGGATACAGTTTTCCATATCGTTGGGACGGATAATGACATTGGCAGTCTGCCCGTTGGCAAAGGAGTACATATATTCGATGAACACGCCTTCATCAGACAGGCAACGGAGCACCTTTGCCAATGAACCCGGAATGTTGGGACAACTGATTCCCACCACATCGGTCACATTGACGGCAAAATGATTATCCTTCAATGCCTTATACGCCTTATCAGGTTCGGAGACGATGCCGCGAAGAATACCGAAATCGGCATTCTCGGCTATACAGAGTGCAGAGAGATTGACACCCTCTTTGGCAAGAACTTCCGTCACTTCCGTAAGGCGACCGGACTTGTTTTCCAAAAAAATAGAAAGTTGTTTTGCTACCATAAGTTTACTATTTTACGATTTACAATTTACGATTGTCGATTACGCGCTTCGCTTTACCTACGCTGCGCTCGATGCTGCGCGGCTCTACCAGGCGGACATCCACGCCCAGGCCCAGTACGCTTTGCAGGCGTGCGGTAAGCTTTTTCTTCAAAGCCAGCATCTTGTTGATTTCATCCGAGTAGTATTCCGGACGGACTTCCACTTGCAGTTCCATGGTATCCGTATTATTCTTACGGTCGACGAGCAACAGGTAATGCGGTTCGAATTCGGGCATTTCGAGAATGACGGATTCAATCTGCGTGGGGAATACATTCACGCCACGGATGATGAGCATATCATCGCTACGTCCGAGAATACGGTCCATACGCACCAGTGTACGGCCGCAAGGACATTTGTCATAATGCAGGGCGGTAAGGTCTTTGGTGCGGTATCGCAGCAGCGGCATGCCTTCTTTGGTAAGGTGGGTAAACACCAGTTCGCCCGTCTCGCCCGGAGCAACCGGTTCAAGAGTGTTCGGGTCTACTATTTCGGGGAAGTAATGGTCTTCGTTGAGATGCGTCCCATGCTGGCATTCGCACTCGTACCCCACGCCGGGACCTGCTATTTCGCTCAGCCCGTAAATATCATAAGCCTTTATTCCCAACTTCGCCTCGATGTCGCGGCGCATATTCTCCGTCCACGGCTCTGCGCCGAATGCACCGAACTTCAGCTTGAACTCCTCGCGCGGGAAACCGGAGTCCTTAATGGCATCCGCCAGATACAGCGCATAAGAGGGCGTGCAGCAAAGCACCGTCGAACCGAAATCGTGCATCAGCGTAATCTGTTTCTCCGTATTGCCGCTGGACATCGGAATGACGGATGCGCCGATATTCTCGGCACCGGCATGCGCACCCAGTCCGCCGGTAAAGAGTCCGTATCCGTAGGATATCTGGAAAATGTCCGAGCTGCCCGCACCGTATGCAGTAAAAGCACGCGACAGGCATTCCGACCATGCCGACAGGTCTTTACGCGTATACCCCACCACGGTAGGCTTTCCCGTTGTTCCGGAAGATGCGTGAATACGGACTATCTGACTCATGGGAACAGCACAAAGCCCGAAAGGATAATTGTCGCGAAGGTCGTATTTAGTGGTAAAAGGAAGTTTCACGATATCATCGATGCTGTTGATGTCATCGGGGGCAATGCCCAGTTCCTGCATTTTCCTGCGATAGAAAGGAGTGTCATGATACACACGCTCCACTGTCTTTTTAAGACGAATGCCCTGGATTTTGCGAAGACTTTCGCGGTCCATGCATTCGATACTCTCGTTCCAAATCATGTTTTTGTTGTATTACATTAATGGTTATTGTTAAATTGATACCGCAAAGTTATGTTTTACTTACTGATTTGCAAATTTTCAGTACGAAAAACTTCAATATTCTTCAAGAAGCAGATTTCATATACATTCCGTCTGTTTTCCGGCTTGACGATGCAAGGACTTACAATGGCAGCATTGTTTTTAGACCCATTAAGTTGCTTTATTTTCATTCCTTTCCTATCTTTGCCCGACAATACTGATGAAATGAATAAATTCGAGTTAACATCCGCCTACCGCCCCACCGGCGACCAGCCGGAAGCAATCGCACAGCTCACCGAAGGAGTGCTTGAGGGAGTTCCCGCACAGATCTTGCTGGGCGTGACCGGCTCCGGAAAGACATTCACCATTGCCAACGTCATAGCCAACATCAACAAGCCTACGCTCATATTGAGCCATAACAAGACGCTGGCGGCACAACTCTACAGCGAGTTCAAGGGATTCTTCCCGAATAACGCAGTGGAATATTACGTATCCTATTACGACTATTACCAGCCCGAAGCCTACCTGCCCTCTTCGGACACCTATATAGAAAAGGACCTCGCCATCAATGACGAAATAGACAAGCTGCGGCTTGCCGCCACTTCCGCCCTGCTTTCCGGACGCAAGGACGTGGTGGTGGTATCTTCCGTATCGTGCATTTACGGTATGGGAAATCCGGCGGATTTCTATAACAACGTAATCGAAGTGCAGCAGGGAAAAACCTACAGCCGCAACGTATTCCTGCGCCGTCTTGTAGACAGCCTCTACGTCCGCAACGACATCGACCTGAACCGCGGCAACTTCCGTGTAAAGGGCGATACCGTAGACATCTACCTTGCATACGCCGACAACCTTCTGCGCATCGTTTTCTGGGGAGACGAGGTGGACAGCATCGAAGAGGTAGACCCCGTGAGCGGTGTTACAATCGCCCGTTTCGATGCTTACAAGATATACCCCGCCAACCTCTTCATGACTACCAAAGAAGCCACCCTGCGCGCCATCCACGAGATAGAGGACGACTTGCACAAGCAGGTGCAGTGGTTCGAGAGCGAAGGCCGTCCTTTCGAGGCAAAGCGTCTGCAGGAGCGCGTTACCTACGACATGGAGATGCTGCGCGAACTGGGTCACTGCTCGGGCATAGAAAACTATTCGCGCTATTTCGACGGGCGTGCGGCAGGTACGCGCCCCTACTGTCTGCTGGATTTCTTTCCCGATGATTTTCTTATCGTCATTGACGAAAGTCACGTCAGCGTTCCGCAGATACGCGCCATGTACGGCGGCGACCGTGCCCGGAAGACAAACCTGGTAGAATACGGTTTCCGGCTTCCCGCCGCAATGGACAACCGCCCGCTGAAGTTCGAGGAATTCGAGTCGATGGCAAAGCAGGTGATATACGTCAGCGCCACCCCTGCCGACTACGAACTGATGCAATCCGAAGGCATCGTTGTGGAGCAGGTAATCCGTCCCACCGGTTTGCTGGACCCCATTATCGAAGTGCGTCCCAGCCACAACCAGATAGACGACCTGATGGAAGAAATCCAGTTGCGCATCGAACGCAACGAGCGCACCCTCGTCACCACGCTGACCAAGCGCATGGCGGAAGAGCTGACGGAGTATCTGCTCAACAACAGCGTAAAGTGCAACTACATACACAGCGACGTAGACACGCTGGAACGTGTAAAGATTATGAGCGACTTGCGCGAGGGCGAGTACGATGTACTTGTCGGTGTCAACCTTCTACGTGAGGGACTGGACTTGCCGGAAGTATCTCTTGTGGCTATTCTGGATGCCGACAAGGAGGGATTTCTCCGCTCCCACCGCTCGCTGACACAGACGGCGGGACGCGCCGCCCGTAACGTCAACGGCATGGTTATCATGTATGCCGACAAGATAACGGAAAGCATGCAGCTCACCATCGACGAAACCAACCGCCGCCGCGAGAAGCAGTTGAAATATAACGAGGAGCACGGCATCACCCCTCAGCAAATCAAGAAGGCAAAGAACCTCAACGTATTTGCCGGCACGGAAGGATTTGCCGAAGGTGGAACCGGCAAGGAAAAATCCCCGGCAACCGCGCCCCGTCCCTATGTGGAACAAGAGAGCAGCACCACGGTTGCCGCAGACCCGATTGTCCGGTACATGAGTCGCGCCCAACTCGAAAAGAGCATCGAGCGCACCAGGAAACTGATGCAGGAAGCCGCCAAGAAACTCGACTTCATCGAAGCCGCACAATACCGCGACGAAGTACTGAAAATGGAAGAACTGCTGAAAGAAAAAACGGAATAGAAGCTAAAAAGCCAGCCTGTATCAAACTGTTTGACGCCGCATTTGTTACTCTTTGCATATAACCCACTTAACAAACAAGATTATGAATAAAAAAAGAGGAACGGTAGCGCTGACAGCCTTGGCTGCCCTGTTTTCAGTAGCCATACAGCAAGCGGACGCATGCACGCGCGCTACTTACATCGGACCGGAGAATCTGGTTATCACAGGCCGTACGATGGACTGGAAAGAGGACATCATGAGCAACATCTACGTGTTTCCGCGAGGAATGCAACGGGCCGGCTACAATAAAGGCGAAACAGTGAAATGGACTTCAAAGTACGGCAGTGTCATTGCCACAGGCTATGATATAGGTACGTGCGACGGCATGAACGAGAAAGGACTGGTGGCCGGACTGCTGTTCCTGCCGGAGTCCGTATACGACCGTCCCGGAGACACCCGCCCCGTAATGGGCATCAGCATCTGGACGCAGTATGTGCTCGACAACTTCGCCACCGTGCGCGAAGCCGTGGACGAACTGAAGAAGGAGACTTTCCGCATCGACGCTCCCCGAATGCCCAACGGCTCGGCTTCCACCCTTCATCTGGCTATTACGGACGAAACGGGGAATACCGCTATCCTGGAATATCTGGACGGGAAACTAAGCATCCACGAGGGCAAGGAATACCGGGTGATGACCAACTCGCCCAGGTACGAGTATCAATTGGTCGTCAACGACTATTGGAAGGAAGTCGGCGGATTACAGATGCTGCCCGGAACCAACCGCTCCAGCGACCGTTTTGTACGCGCGTCATTCTACATTCATGCCATTCCGCAGACAGCAGACGCGGCGATTGCAGTACCCGGCGTATTGAGTGTGATGCGTAACGTATCCGTACCGTTCGGAATCACTACGCCCGACAAGCCTCACATCTCCTCCACGCGCTGGCGCTCGGTAGCCAATCAGAAAGATAAGGTATATTACTTTGAATCCACCCTTACTCCCAACCTCTTCTGGCTCGATTTGAAGAAGATGGATTTCAGCCCCCAAGCCAAGGTCAAGAAACTCTCTCTGACCAATGGAGAAGTCTATGCGGGAGATGCCGTAAAGGATTTGAAAGACAGTCCTTCTTTCACGTTCCTGTTCCAGACACCGGTTCTCTGAGATAAGGCTTATACATAAACAAAGTTGTCAAAATGCACTTGACAATTTCTTTCAAGCACGGACTTCACAGATTTACCTTATCCTTTTTCTGTGAAATCCGTGCAACTCATGTCTGAAAAGAGACGGATAATAAACCTTTTTTTTCAAGGCATCTCTTTTTGCATGCCTCTTTTTCATGGCGCACTTAAGAGTCTTTCTCATGATTTTTCCGTATGTTTGCAACCAAACTTCAAACCTGCATGCCTACATGGAACTATTAGTATACAAAGCCTCAGCCGGTTCGGGCAAGACCTTCACACTGGCAGTGGAATACATCAAGCTTCTGATTCTCAATCCCCGCGCCTACCGGCAGATACTTGCCGTGACCTTTACCAACAAGGCTACGGCGGAAATGAAAGAGCGCATTCTGACGCAGCTCTACGGCATCTGGAAGGAAGACCCCGCATCGGATGCCTACCTGAAACGTATCAAAGAAGATTTGGCTAAGAAGCCGGAAACCGCCTCTCTTTCCGACAGGGAGTTGCGCCAACGCTCCGGAATGGCATTACAGTATATGCTGCACGACTACAGCCGCTTCCGCGTGGAAACAATCGACTCGTTTTTCCAGTCGGTCATGCGCAACCTTGCCCGCGAACTGGAACTCAGCCCCAACCTGAACATCGAGCTGAACAACGCCGAGGTGCTGAGCGATGCCGTAGACAGCATGATTGAAAAGCTCACCCCCTCTTCGCCCGTACTGGCCTGGCTGCTGGACTACATCAACGAACGCATTGCCGATGACAAACGCTGGAATGTGTCCAACGAAGTAAAAAGCTTCGGACGGAACATTTTCGACGAAAGCTACATAGAACGCGGCGAAGGATTGCGGTTCAAGCTGCGCTCTCCCGAAACGATAAAGCTCTATCGCGACGTACTGCGCGAAATGGAGACCGATGCACTGGAGCAGATGAAAGGCTTCTACGACCAGTTTGAAGGCGAGCTGGAAGGCCATGCCCTTGTGCCCGAAGACCTGAAAGGCGGTGCACGCGGCATAGGCAGCTATTTCCGCAAGTTGCGCGACGGACGGCTGGCGGATAAGGATGTCTTGAATGCCACCCTGCAAAACTGCCTGGCGGACGCCAAGAACTGGGCTACCAAGACATCTTCGCGCAAGGACGAGATTATCCGCCTTGCCGAAACCAGCCTGATGCCCCTGCTTCAGGATGCGGAAAGGTTCCGCCCGCAGAAGAACCGCACGATAAACAGTTGCCGCCTCTCGCTGCAACACCTCAACAAACTGCAACTGCTCAATCACATCGACGAAGAAGTACGCACCCTGAACCGCGAGCACAACCGGTTTCTGCTGTCCGACACCAATGCGCTACTGCACAAATTAGTGCACGAAGGCGACTCCTCTTTCGTATTCGAGAAGATAGGCGCCAACATCCGCAACGTAATGATAGACGAGTTCCAGGACACAAGCCGCATGCAATGGGACAACTTCCGCCTGCTGCTGCTCGAAGGGCTTTCGCAGGGAGCGGACAGCCTCATTGTGGGAGATGTGAAACAGTCCATATACCGCTGGCGGAATGGCGACTGGGGGATATTGAACAGCTTGGGAAGCGACCAGTCTAAAGTGCCACTCTGCGATGCTAAAGTGCCACTTTACGATGCTGAAGTGCCACTTTACGACGCTAAACCCCTACACTGCGAAAGCGGTGTCCAGCTCCCCTTCCCTTTCCCGGTGCGCGTGGAAACCTTGAAGACAAACCGTCGGAGCGAAACGAATGTCATCCACTTCAACAACCGCCTGTTTACCGCCGCAGTAGACTATCTGAACGCATTGCATCTGGAAGAGCTGAAGGAAGAGTGCATCCCCTTGAAACGCGCCTATGCCGATGTAGCCCAGGAGTCTCCCAAGACGGAAAACAAAGGCTATGTCAAAGTCTCCTTCCTAGAGCCCGATGAAGAACAGAACTACACGGAAAAGACCCTGTCGGCTATGGGCGAAGAAGTGCAAAGGCTGCTTTCGGAAGACGTGAAGCTGAACGATATAACCATTCTTGTGCGCAAAAACAAGAATATACCGCCCATTGCGGATTACTTCGACAAAGAGCTGCACCTGCCCGTTGTATCGGACGAAGCGTTCCGCTTGGATGCCTCGCTTGCCATTTGCATGCTGATAGATGCCCTGCGCTACCTGTCCAATCCGGAAGAGAAGATAGCGAGAGCCTCGTTAATCGCGAATTACAGTTTGCAGATTACCGGTAAGGGAGAAGCGGAAGCTCCCCTTGCAGCGCCTGCCGACTGGCACAAACTGCTGACCGCCGATGCAAGAACCGCGCTTCCCGCAGAGTTCGTCGCCCGTATGGACGAATTGCGCCTGATGCCTCTGTACGAATTGTTGGAAGAACTCTTCACACTGTTCGACATGGGACGCATCGGAAAGCAGGACGCCTATCTGTTCTCTTTCTTCGATGCGGTGACAGAGTACCTGCAAAACAACTCATCCGACCTCGACGGTTTCATCCGCTACTGGGACGAGACGCTTTGCAACAAAACCATTCCCAGCGGAGAAATGGACGGCATACGCATCTTCTCCATCCACAAGTCCAAGGGACTGGAGTTCCATACCGTGCTCATCCCCTTCTGCGACTGGAAACTGGAGAACGAAACATACAACCAACTGGTGTGGTGCACCGCCCCCGAAGCGCCGTACAATGCCATAGACCTTGTACCTGTCAACTACTCGTCCACAATGGCGGAGTCCGTTTACCGGCAAGATTACCTCAACGAACGGTTGCAGTTGTGGGTGGATAACCTGAACCTGCTGTACGTGGCATTCACCCGTGCCGGAAAGAACCTTATCGTATGGAGCCGGAAAGACCAGAAAGGCACTATGTCCGAACTTCTCTCCGCCGCCCTGCCCCAAGTGGCCAAAGCGGAAGAAGGCAGTTGGGACGAAGAAGGGAGCATCTATGAAAGCGGAGCGGTATATCCGTCGGAAGAGGCGCTCCTTCACTGCGTTCGGAATGGAAAGGACAAGGATGCGGACACTCCGGACGGGAAAAGCCGCACTGTGAACAAGCTTGCACAGAAGCCCGTCAAACTTCCGGTACATACGGAAAGCATGCGCCACGACATCGAATTCCGGCAGTCCAACCGTTCCGCCGACTTCATAGCCGGAGTGGATGAAGCCGAGTCCGGCCGGCGCTTTATCAACCGGGGGCGTCTGCTGCATACGCTGTTCTCCGCCATTGAAACGGAAGCGGACATCGACGATGCCGTCAACCGTCTGGTATTCGAAGGTATCATCGGCCGTGCCGAGACAGAGGAAGAGATACGGGAACTCACCCGCAAGGCATTTGCGCAACCGCAAATCAAGGACTGGTATTCGGGAAGCTGGCAGTTGTTCAACGAATGCGACATCATCTGGCAGGAGAACGGAGAACTCCGCAACCGCCGCCCCGACCGCGTAATGATGCGCGACGGTGCAATCGTGGTCGTAGACTTCAAGTTCGGCAAGCCCAACAAGAAATATAACAAACAGGTACAAGGGTATATGGAATTACTTGTCCGCATGGGATATGACGCCAATGCCATCAGCGGGTATCTGTGGTATGTAGAAGAAGAAATAATAGAGAAAGTATGAAAACATTCCTTCAATCAGTAGCCCAAGACCTATACTCCAAGATAGGGAACGACCTGTCGCGCACGGCAATCGTATTCCCCAACAAGCGTGCCAGCCTGTTCTTCAACGAATACCTGGCGGCTCAGAGCGACCGCCCGTTGTGGTCTCCCGCATATGTCAACATCAGCGAACTGTTCCGCAGCCTTTCGCCTCTGAAACCCGGCGACCCTATCCGGCTGGTGTGCGAACTGTACAAAGTGTTCCGCGAAGAAACGCACAGCGAAGAGCCTCTGGATGATTTCTATTTCTGGGGCGAGCTGCTTATCAGCGACTTCGACGATGCCGACAAGAACCTGGTAGATGCCGACAAGCTGTTCAGCAATCTGCAGGATTTGAAGAACATCATGGACGACTACGACTTCCTCGACCAGGAGCAGGAAGAAGCCATACAACAGTTTTTCCAGAACTTCTCCATCGACAAACGCACGCAACTCAAAGAGAAGTTCATCTCCCTTTGGGACAAGCTGGGAGACATCTACCGGCACTACCGGAAGAACCTCTCCGAACTGGGCATCGCGTACGAAGGCATGATGTACCGCCATGTAATAGAGGAGCTTGATACGGACCGGCTGCGCTACGACCGCTACGTCTTCGTGGGCTTCAACGTGCTGAACAAGGTAGAGACCCGCTTCTTCCAACGCCTGCAGGATGCGGGCAAAGCCATGTTCTACTGGGATTATGACGTGTTCTACACCCGCCTGCCCCACGAACAGCAACCGCCCTACGTGCACGAAGCGGGCGAATTTATCCTGCGCAACCTCAAGCTGTTTCCCAACCAACTGCCCGAAACTGCCTTCGATGTCCTGCGGCATCCCAAGAAAATACGTTTCATATCCGCTCCTACGGAGAATGCGCAGGCCCGCTACCTGCCCCAATGGGTGCGTACGGTCGTGAAAAGCGATACCGAAGCAAGCAAGGAGAAGGAAAACGCCATTGTGCTATGCAACGAGGCACTGTTGCTGCCCGTGCTGCACTCCATCCCGCCGGAAGTGGAGAACGTAAACATAACCATGGGATTTCCATTGGCGCAGACACCCGTATACAGCTACATCAACGCCCTTATGGAACTGCAAACCGCTGGCTACCGCAGGGATACGGGACGCTATACCTACGAAGCCGCACTTGCCGTACTGAAGCATCCCTACACCCGGCAACTGTCCGCCACGGCCGAAGACCTGGAGAAGCAACTCACCAAGGACAACCGCTTCTACCCTCTTCCGTCGGAGCTTAAAAAAGACGCTTTTCTCGAACAGGTATTCACCCCGCAGAACGGAACTGCTGCCATCTGCCGCTATCTCACCGAGCTGCTGCGCGAAGTGGCCGTTATATACCGTCAGGAGAAAGATGAAGAGGACATCTTCAACCAGCTCTACCGGGAGTCCCTATTCAAGGGCTACACCCTCATCAACCGCCTGCTCAGCCTGATAGAGAATGACGGGCTGAGCCTGCATACAGACACGCTGAAACGCCTGATGAACCGCCTGCTCACCGCCACCAACATCCCGTTTCACGGCGAGCCCGCCATCGGCATGCAGGTAATGGGCGTACTGGAAACGCGTAACCTCGACTTCCGCAACCTCATCATGCTGTCCCTCAACGAAGGGCAGCTCCCCAAGGCGGGCGGCGATTCGTCTTTCATCCCCTATAACCTGCGCAAGGCGTTCGGCATGACTACCATCGAGCATAAGAACTCCGTGTATGCCTACTACTTCTACCGCCTCATACAGCGTGCGGAGAATATTACCTTGCTGTACAATACGGCATCCGACGGACTGAACCGGGGTGAGATGTCGCGCTTCATGCTCCAGTTTCTCGTCGAGTCTCCCCACGACATCTCACGCCAATATCTGGAAGCCGGGCAATCTCCCCAACAAAGCCTCAAGATTGAAATACACAAGACGGACGAGGTACTGCAACGGATGTACAACGCATACGACATCCGCCGGCATCCCAACGCACTCTTTTCGCCTTCGGCACTCAACACCTACCTCGACTGCCGGCTCAGATTCTACTACCGCTACGTTGCCGGACTGAAAGCTCCCGACGAGGTAAGCACAGAGATAGACTCCGCCCTGTTCGGAACCATCTTCCACCGTTCCGCCGAGCTGGTATACCAGGACCTCACGGCCAACGGAAAGGAGATACGCCGGGAAGACCTGGAGCAGTTGCTCCGCAACGACGTAAGGTTGCAGGCATACGTAGACACCGCCTTCAAGGAGGAGTTTTTCCATGTGCCTGCTGGCGAGCAACCCGAATACAACGGCACACAGCTTATCCACTCCAAAGTAATCGCATCCTATCTGCGGCAATTGCTCCGCAACGACCTGCAGTACGCCCCTTTCCGCATGGAAGGCATGGAACAAAAAGTAACGGAAACCCTGGAGATAGAGACTCCTTCCGGAATGCTTCCGCTGAATATCGGCGGAACGATAGACCGTATGGACAGCAAAGGCGATACCCTGCGCATCGTGGACTACAAGACGGGCGGCACTCCCAAGACTCCCGAAAGCATAGAGCAGTTGTTTACCCCTGCCGACAACCGTCCGAACTACATCTTCCAGACTTTCCTGTATGCTGCCATTATGTGCCGCAAGCAAGGACTGAAGGTAGCTCCATCCCTGCTGTACATCCACCGTGCGGCATCCGAGAGTTACTCGCCCGTTATCGAGATGGGCGCACCGCGCCAGCCCAAAGTGCCGGTCAACAATTTTGCGTTTTATGAAGATGAGTTTCGCGAACGGCTATCGGCGCTCCTGCAGGAGATATACAATCCCGAAGAGCCTTTTACCCAGACGGAAGATGCGAAGAAATGCGAATACTGTGACTTTAAAAGACTGTGCAAGAAATAGAGGAGTACAATAAAACAATAGGGTAATTAAAGTAATAAAATCTGAGGAATCATATTGCAGCCAATATCACTTTAGCACCCTATTGTTTTATTGTCCTCTTTTTTATTTCTTCAACGGGATAGAGAAATAGAATGTCGACCCCTCTCCTTCCTTGGATGTAAACCACAGCTTACCGCCAATCTTCACTGCAAAATCCTGACACAGCAGCAATCCCAGTCCGGAGCCTTCTTCATTATTTGTGCCGAACGTACTGAAATGCGTATCTGTATGCAGCAGTTTCTGCTGTCCTTCTTCATCGATGCCGCAGCCGCTGTCTTTTACACTGACTACCACTGTATCTCCTTGCTCTTCCATCTTCACCAACACTTCCGAATTTTCGTTACTGAATTTAATGGCATTGCTCAGCAGATTGCGAATAATGGTTTTCAGCATATCAATATCGGTACAGACAGGCAACTTCTCCGGCTTTTCTTCACGGATGGTAATTTTCTTCAAGCCGGCCACCATATTGAACACATCAATCACGCTGTCTACCACTTCCACGGCATCCACATCCTGATAGACAACATTCAGGTTGCCAATCTGGCTTTTTGTCCACTTCAACAGGTTATCCAGCAATGAAAACACATCTTCCGTTGTCCGGTTTGCCATTGTCAGCAGTTCGTACATCTCAGCGCCAATCTTCTCAACGGGCAGATTGAGCATCAGCATGTTCAGCACCATCTTGATAGAGCCCATCGGAGAACGCAGATCGTGGGCAATCACAGAATACAACTTGTCGCGCCCGGCAATGATGCGCTGCAACTCTTCCGTCTTATTCAGAATGATACGTTTGGCCGCCACCAATGAAATCTGATGGGTGACACGGATTATCAGCTCTTCCTTATTGAAAGGTTTGGAAATAAAGTCGCTGGCACCCGCCTGAAAACCTTTCACTATATCCGTTGTACTGTTCAACGCTGTCAAAAAGATGATTGGAATATCCGCTGTATCGGGATTGGATTTGAGACGCTGCGCTACTTCAAAGCCGCTTAAATCGGGCATCATCACATCCAGCAGCAGCAAGTCCGGACGTTCTTTATCCACTTGCTCCAAGGCCTGCCGTCCGTTGTTTGCCGTAGCAATCGCAAACTTCTCATTTGTCAGGAGTACTTTCAACAACAATACGTTGGACATCACATCATCTACGATGAGGATTTTGTACTCAGAAGGATTTATTTCCATGTTCATCTTTGTATTATATTTTTTCCCGTTATTGGTACCATATTTATTCAGGAACGATACTTGCCGAAATATTCAATCATGTGGAGCAAGCCTTCCTCCAGCTCTATTGCAGGCTGCCAGTCCAGTTTATGTTTGGCCAACGTAATGTCCGGTTTCCGTTGTCTCGGGTCATCGTGCGGCAGTGGTTTGAATATCAGTTTTGATTTGGAGCCTGTCAGCCTAATAACCTTCTCTGCCAGTTCAAGGATGGAGAACTCGTTGGGATTGCCCAAATTTACCGGACCGATAAACCCTTCTTCCGTATTCATCATACGTACCATCCCCTCTATCAAGTCGTCCACGTACTGGAAACTGCGGGTCTGGGCGCCCGAACCGTAAATGGTGATGTCCTTGTCCTGCAATGCCTGGACCACAAAGTTGGAAACCACCCGCCCGTCGTCGGGCAGCATGCGCGGACCGTATGTATTGAAAATACGTATAATCTTTATGCGTATCCCGTTCTGACGGTAATAATCCATAAAAAGCGTCTCTGCGCAACGCTTGCCTTCATCATAACAAGAACGGATACCGATTGGATTTACATTTCCCCAATAACTTTCCACTTGGGGATGTATGACAGGATCGCCGTAGATTTCGCTGGTAGACGCCTGCATGATTTTTGCACCCGTCTTTTTGGCCAGCCCCAGCATATTGATGGCTCCCAATACCGAAGTTTTAATAGTCTTTATGGCATCGTGCTGATAATGTACCGGCGATGCGGGGCAGGCCAGGTTATAAATCTCATCGACTTCCGCCTCATAGGGCAATTCCACATCGTGAAGCACGAACTCAAAACGGGGATTTCCTTTCAGATGGGCTATATTCTCTTCCGAACCGGTGAAGAGATTGTCCAGGCATATTACTTCGTGCCCGTCTTTAATCAGCCGGGTACACAGATGAGAACCTATAAAGCCGGCACCACCGCTAACCAATATTTTTTTCATGCAGCACTTATTTCTGTGTCCGAAGACCATGCAACTTGTTTGTTCTGTTTATGTGCTGACAAATGTAGGCGATTTGGCTAAAATATGCAAGTTTACAGGAGATTTATTTCAACTATCAAGGCATATATTCCGGCTTGTTGTCAGGAATACTGAAATCTTTATTGGCAAACAGGTCTGCCAAACCCGAGATTTGCTTCAGACGAAGCAGCTCGTCCCGGTCCATTCCTATGTTTTTCATAATCCACTGGTCGGACATACCGGCACGGTCCAGTTCGGCAACGATGTTGCACATCAACTCGATGTTATGCGCCCCGCGCGCACGGTTATGACGGATAGTGGACGCCATGCGGTTGGACAGCTCCTTGTCAATTACAACAACCGGCAGCAAGCCGTTTTCGCGCTGATAAATCCGCTTGGAAGTTTTCAATACCTGATAGCGGTGGTAGCCGTCCACCAATATATAGTTGTCTTTCTCCCGGTCGTAATAGCACACGCAGGGCATTGTAAATCCGTCTTCCCAGATGGACAGTTCCAGCAGTTTCATTTCGGGCGGTGCCACTACATTGGGGTTATAATCATTGGCCTGTATCTTTTCTACGGGAATTGCTTTTACATTATATACCGGACTCTTATCTACACTCATAACATCATATTTTTGAATTGTTCCATTATCTTGTCTCGCTTGTATATCTCCTCTTTGGTCAGGGCAAACCCCATGTACTTGCACGCGTGGTCGTTCTTCAGGATACAGATGCACATGCGCTTGTAGGTAGGGATTTCCCTGAATTCCGTTATATCGATATCATCCAGATAATCCATGCGGACAGGTTTCTTGTTTGTCTTGTAATTGGTATGATTCATCACTTCGATGGGAATGCCTGCGTCTTGCAGCTTCTTTATGGTATTCTCGCCCAGGCATCCCCCTTTTGTCCGCCAGAATTCGATGCTGACGGTCAGCTTCTTCAGATAGTTGCGCCGGGTTTCTTCGGGCAAGGTGGAAAGCAGGAATTGCATAAAGCTCTTCCAGGTATACCCTTCGGGAATGCGTACGCTCTGCCAGCCCATGGCGTGAGTACCGCCATAGATACCGGTAAAGTTCACCCCGTTGACACGCCCTATCATCTTCCCCCAGGTATTGGGGTCTATCACTTTATACAATGCAAGGCTCTCCTGCGCCTCGCACAGGAACGGACTTGCCACCCGCTGGCGCTCTATATTGACACCCGCCTTATAATACAAATCGTACAGATAGTTATAATCGAAGCCGAACTTGCCGTTGGCAGTCCATATATCCGTTGTTTTCCAGTCGTAGATGGGGTAAGCGTTGAATATGTCATTGCCTATCTTGGAAGTCCACCTGTAGTTATGGTACATCTGGTACTTACGGTTCAGATGAATACTGCGCCAACGGTTGAAACTTTCCTGCGTGCGGATACCAATAAGGAAACAGGTGCGCACCGCATCTTTCCGCTGATGCAGCCATTTGGCAAAGTGCATCTGGAATTCGTAATCCCACATTTTCTCCGTATAGAAAGGGAACGCTTCTTTCGTATAAGAACCCTGCGGCATCTGACGCACCCAAAGTTCCTTCATGCTCTCGTCCCAGGGACGCCAATAACTCTGATACATGGATGTGCAGGTGGTGACCTTGAAAGGGACACATACCCTGTAGACTTCCAGAATATCCTTATTGGCTTCCAATATACGGTCTACATAGTCTATGGTTACGGTGTACTGTATCTCATAATCCATATGAAACACACACAATTTTCGCTTTAAATTATTACGCCGGATGTAATCTATGCACAAGTTCAGCAATACGCCACTGTCCTTCCCTCCGGAAAACGACACGCATATTGTATCGAACTCCTTAAAAATCAACTCTAAACGTTCCTGCGCAAGTTTGTATACATTTTTAGAAACAGCCATAGTTATCTGTCTTTTTTCATTTTCACGTAGCGAGTCCAGACTTTCTCCTCCGAAAAGCCCAATTCCTTAAAAAGAGAGCAATGCTCCATGAAAGTAACCGATGTCAATTCCTTACCCGCAGTTGTATTCGATATAACCTTCTCCAATAATAGCTTCAGCGTGCTTTCATTATTGTCCTCTACATAGTAGTTGTTAATGATGCACTCTTTCTTCTTCTCTTCTACGGGTATAAAACCTATAACTTTCCTCTTTTCTACTGCCACAAACCAAACAAAATCTTCCGATGTACGAAACGGGTAGTTATAATTCTGCTTTAAGACATCGGGATTCATCACCAATGGCGCTACAAGCTCATATAGCCGCCTGTCTGTTCCCTTTAATTGTATAATTTGTATCATTCAGTATTATCGGTTTTATGTTTTGATTGTAAATTGTTCAAAGATAAATATTAAACTCTATGCCTTAAGCAATTTTTAAGCAGTTTTAAGAATAAAGACTCAAATTGTCGTAATTTATTATTTTTTATACAGAATTTGTAATCCACTGATAATCAATAGGCATAAAAGTGGCATTATTCAGTATATGACTGAACCTATTTAAGTATACGACTGAAATAGGATGAGTATACAACCGAAAGGAATTCAGTATGCGACTGGATGTTCCATCATTTTAAATTATAAATAATTTTCAGTAAAACGGCAATGTACCGGAAAGGGATTAAACAGTTTTATTTCACCTATATTCTTACATTTTTAACGCTTAAAGCGTCATTAATTAAATAAAATTTATATATTTGCACAGCTTTTAGAAATTAATCTAAAGTTCCTTTTCTCTATTCTATTTTTCCAATATAAATAAGTAAACAACAAAAATAATTATTAACAGTAAAATTATGATGCTAAACACAAAGAAAAGACCGCTTATGGCTGCGGCCCTATTACTGACATCGTTAGGAATAACCACATCGTGCATTGACAGCAGTTACGACCTGAACAAAGACATCGACATGACAATCAGCGCAGGTGGCGAACACCTGGCAATTCCCGTGGGATATACGGAGAAGATAACATTGGATAAAATCATCGAACTGGACGAGGGGGATGATTTGCAGATTGTAGATGGAGAATATCATCTGCTGAAAAAGAATAATATAGATGAAACGAATACATCTGTGGGAACTGTTACGGTTGCAGAGTCCGAGAATATTATTGATGCGATTACACTGCTAAATTCTGTATCGACTCCCGGAGCCAATATTGTTATACCAAAAAAACAATCGGAAGGCAAAATCAACGCCGAAGCTCGCGGCGTGGACAAAGCCGTCATAGAAATCGGTTCCTTAGCTGCCGATATGCCGACAACCCTGACTCTTAAATTTGAACTTGGCGGTGGAATTTCTATCGAACGGGTTGATATTAAAACTATGACAATCACTTTCCCGGACTTTATACAATTCGAGAATGAGAACGGACTGAACGGTCAGACCCTTACCATGACCGATGTACAAATAAAGCCCTCCGAATTTAAAAAAGAACTGAAAATCAACAAATACGTATTCGGGAACACGTACGGTGAAGGAAACAGAGTTGAAGAAGAGAATGGAGACAGAATCCTTAAAATCGAGAACCAAAAGATAACGATAGAAATGCAAGGTATATATGCAAATAATCCCCAAGGTAGCGGTTCTTTAAGTATCACCCCCACAGTTACCCTCTCAGAAATGGCTGTAAGTGAGGTTTACGGCACTATCCAACCCGACATCGACGTGAAGCCTACCGAAGTGGAACTGAACAATCTGCCCGACTTCCTGCAAGACGATGAAATAAGGCTGGACATCACCAATCCTGTATTCTCATTCAATGCCAACAACCCGCTGAATACGGATGTGGAAATGGACGGTGTCCTGACCGGATATAAGGACGGCAAAGTAACCAAGACCGTTAAAATAGGAAGCGGTAACGGCGGTGCATCCATCACTTTGAAGCCCAGCGGAGACAAGCAACAGACAATTTCAATAGTACGTGATGAGAAAACGGTGGTTGAGGCAAATGCAACCAAAGTTGTCGTGCCCAATCTGAACGATATTATTGAAACAATACCCGACCGCATCAATGTTGAGTTGAAACCGGCC
The DNA here is from genome assembly GCF_014287405.1 of Bacteroides sp. NSJ-48. Lineage (NCBI taxonomy): Bacteria > Pseudomonadati > Bacteroidota > Bacteroidia > Bacteroidales > Bacteroidaceae > Bacteroides > Bacteroides sp. NSJ-48. The sequence continues at coordinate 118,235 of NZ_JACOOD010000007.1, forward strand.
GTAAAGACAGAACAGTATTACACCGTCAATTTAGGACAGGACTACACACTGAACAGCGCATACGACATCGACATCCCCCTGAGCTTCGGCAGCAATCTGAAAATTGTGTACGAAGAAACGCTCGATAACTTCGACCTCGACCTTGAAGATGTAGACATCGAGAAAGCTGTTCTTTCCATAAATGCCGTCAACACCATTCCTTTGGCAATGGAAATCAAGAACGAAAACGTAAGCGCACTGGATGCCAACGGAAACGTGATAAAAGACATCGACGTAACCGTAGAGGGAACCATCACGGAAAGCAAAGACGGCAAGACCGAAGTTTCAAGCACGCTCAACGTCAACTTGAACGAAACGGCGGAAGGCGCCATCAGCAAGCTGGACGGCCTGAAGCTGAAGATAACAGCCGTGCCCGGACAAGCCACCGATGTTCAGTTGCTAAGCACACAATGGATGCAGCTTAAAGACATGAAACTCAAAATTCCAAACGGTATCAAAGTAGATTTGAACTAACAGATATTATTTCATGCGATACAGACAAAAGATTCAACAATCATATATAACGAAACGAATGAAAACAAATGTTTTAGCGATTATACTGTCCGGAGCCGTAGCGACACTTGCTATCGGCGATGCGATGGCACAGACACAGAACAGCCGTTCAACCTATTTTCTGGAAGGAAGTACCTACCGTCACGAACTAAACCCCGCCTTCATGGGCGAACGCGGTTACGTCGGCTTTCCCGGCTTGGGCAATCTTACAATCGGCGCACAATCCACAGGCGGCGTAGGCGACTTTATCTTCAAGAAAGCCAACGGCGACCTCACCACCTTCATGAACGAGGAAGTGAGCAGCGCCGAATTCCTGAAAGGACTGCCCAAAAGACTGAAAGTAGGTGTCAACGTAGACGAATCGATTCTTTCCTTAGGCTTCCACGCCTGGGGCGGTTTTAACACACTCGGCATCTCCGTAAAGTCCAATACCAACGTTTTCATGCCCGATGAGCTCTTCAAGTTCATGAAAAACGGGGTAGCCAGCGAAACGGGAAGCAGCTACAACGTGAAGAACGTAAACATCGTATCTACCAACTATGCGGAAATCGCTTTCGGCCATGCACGCGAAATCAACGAACGCCTCACGGTAGGCGCCAAAGTAAAAGCGCTCGTGGGACTGGCAAAGGCCACCATGCACATTGACGAACTGAACATCCTCGCCTCTCAGGACAAATGGACCATCACCCCGAAAAATGCCGAGCTTTACATGTCTGCCAAAGGCCTCATCGTGCCCACCAAAGGCGAAACCGGCAACTATCAGGAAGACGACTATATCCTGGATGCCAACGGAGACAGAACCCCGATACTTAAAGACGGAACCGACGGACAGATTTCATACGATGACATCGATTTCGATACGGACAACCTCGGCCCCACAGGTTTCGGTATGGCTATTGATTTGGGAGCGACCTACAAACTGAATGACGAATGGACATTCTCCGCCTCCTTGCTCGACCTCGGTTTCATTTCATGGAAAAACACCACCAAAGGAACGATGAGCAAAGACTTCACGTTCGACGGTTTTAGCGACATCTCCGTGAAAGACGACGGAACCGACAACAACAAGAAACTGGACACCCAAGTGGACGAATTGGTAGATGACCTGGCAGATCTGGCAAAGTTTGATAAAGCAGGGGAAGGATTAAAGCGTACCACCGCCCTTGCAGCCACCCTGCACCTGGGCGCTCAATATACCCTGCCCGCTTACGACCGTCTGAGCTTCGGCTTCCTCTCCACCACCCGCATGCAAGGCAAGCACTCATGGACGGAAGCACGCGTTTCGGCAAATGTTGCCCCTCTCTCCTGGTTTGAAGCATCGGTAAACTACGCCTTATCCAACTTCGGCTCCGATGCCGGCATCATGCTGAATTTCCACCCGCGCGGTTTCAACTTCTTCATTGGTGCAGATGTTCCCATGTGTAAATACGAACCGGCCTACTACGCTCCTATCAGCCGTGCAGCCGTCAACGTAAATATGGGTATCAACTTTACTTTCGGACCGAAGCACAAGCGTAAATACAAAACGGTAGAAACCCAATCACTCTGAATTTATCAATCAAAACAAGAAGAATTATGAAAAGAATATATTGCCTGCTGTTTGCCATGCTGCCATTGGCAGCAATGGCAGGTGAGGTAAAAGTCACCAAACCGGTACTGACCTTGGAAAACGATACGTTGACACTGGACTTTAAGTTCAATATGGAAGCCGTAAAAGTCAACAGTACCCAGTCTTACGCCTTTACTCCGGTATTATTTGCCGGAAAGGATTGCAAGACCTTGCCGCCCGTTGTCGTAACCGGCAAAAACAAGTTCAAGATGCGCCACAAAGACCGTAAGCTTGCCAGGAAAGGCGATTACAATGCGCCTTATACCATTATTAAAGGCAAGTCTGCCGACCGCCAAAACCTGGTGAACTATACCATACGCCTCCCCTACGAAGAATGGATGAGCCAGGCAGATATGTGGATATTGCAGGAAGGCAGGAAAGACTGTCTGCTGGATTTACCCGAAATCCAGGTGATAGAACCGGTAGTTGTGGTAGAAGAAGAACCATTGCCGCAGAAAGGTTCCATCTGCGAACCCTGCATGAGCATGGTATCCTACCTCACCCCGACAGAAAAGCCGCTGAAAGTGCGCTCTGAACAAAACACCCTGTATATAGAATATGCAGTAGGTGGTACGGAATTCAAAGCCGATTTCAAAAACAACTCCGCTGAGCTTCAAAAGCTGAAGGAAACCCTGAACCCGCTGACCGAAGGCGACTTGGTTACTTTCAAAGCTATCAACATATGCGGCTATGCTTCACCCGACGGCTCTGCCAAGACCAACGACCGCGTAGCCACAAAACGTGCCGACTCTTTCGCCCTCTATCTCAGAGGAAGTTATCACTTCCCGGACAGCATACTGAACGTAACATCAGCCGGTGAAGACTGGGACAGCCTTGTCAAGATGCTTGAGGAAGACAAGCCCGACTATGCGGACAAAGCATTGGAAATAATCAATAAGTACACCAACCCCGATGTACGTGAAGCCAGACTGAAATCAGGATTGGGCAGCGCTTCCTACCGTGCCATGATGAATGAATATTATCCCCGCCTGCGTCGTCTGTCTATCGCCATAGATTACGAAATACGCGAAGTACGCAACTCCGAAGCCGCAACGTTGATTTATACCAATCCCAAGATGCTGAATCTGCAGGAAATGTACGGTGTAGCCAAAAATTTCCAACCGGGAACAAAAGAATATAAAGAAGTCTACGAAATAGCCGCTACCAACTATCCGGCAGATATTGTAGCCAATATCAACGCAGCTTCCGCCAACATCGTTTATGGTGACTTTGACCGCGCGCAGCAATACATGGAAAGGGTAAAAGACGATCCTCGTGCATGGAACAACCTGGGCGTGCTGGCATGGCTGTCGGGCGACAGTGAAATAGCAAAGGAATGGTTCACCAAAGCTTTGACCATAGAACCGGAAAAGGCACAGGAAAACTTGAATAAGATAAAGTAACATACACATCTTTGCATAAAAGATAAAAGAGTTGCAATAACGGGACAGTTCCCTATATTGCAACTCTTTTTTTATCCTATATCGGCAACCTCTTTATTGTGCCTTTCTTGCAACAGACAGCATTTTGCGTGCATAACACCATACTACGCAATAGGCAGCCAAAGGTACGATAAACGCCATCACCATTGTTGTATAATCCGCCACAAGCCCCATCAACAGCGGACCTACCACCCCGCCTACCGGAGACATCATCAGGAAAGAGGAAGCGCGCTTGGTATGGTTGCCCAACCCTCTCAGAGAAAGAGCGAAAATAGTAGGAAACATAATAGCCTCAAAAGCATATCCGCAGAGCAGTGCCACCAGCGACACCATGCCCATATCAAGCAATACCACAAGAGTAGTCACCACCGTTCCCGTAGCGCAAACCAGCAGCATCTTCTCCGCACGTACACGCCCCATAATCCAACTGCCTGCAAAACGTCCCAGCATAAATAATCCCAATCCGCCGAATGAGAGTACCAATGAGGCTTCACGGGCATTCATCCACCCCTGTTCCACTACATAATTAATGAAAAAACTATTAATGGAGATTTCCCCTATCTCGTAAGCAAACAGAGCCAGCAAACCAAAGATAAAGAGTTTGTGCGACCACAACCCTATTTCATGCCCGGCTTCATCCACCTCTGCACCATGCTCTATTTCGGGTAACTTAATCTTCGAGAAAACCAACGCTACCAACAGCACCACTATCCCCATGCCTACATAAGGCAGAGCCACATTACCCGCACTGCCGCTCCCATCTTCCGAAAACAAAAGCAGACCTGCCAGCACAGGAGCGCAAATACATCCCAAACCATTGAAGGACTGTGCAAAATTCAGGCGGCTGGCTGCCGTTTCCTTCGCCCCCAATTCCGTTGCATAAGGATTGGCAGCCGTTTCAAGGAATGTCAATCCACAACCGATGACAAAAAGGGCAAACAAGAACATATTGAATGACAGATAGTATTGCCCGGGAATAAACAGCAACGAACCGATACCGTACAGCAGCAATCCGAAAACCACTCCCCTGCGATACCCGAAACGGCTTATGAACAATCCCGCGGGAACAGCCATTACGAAATAACCCATATACATCATCGCCTGGATAAAAGCCGAATGCGCCTTTGTAATATCCAGCAGTTCCTGAAAATGCTTATTCAGCACATCCAGGATGGCATGTGCAAATCCCCATAGGAAAAAGAGAGAAGTAATCAATATAAAAGGAACAAGGTATTGCTCCCCTACCAACGGTATCCGTTTCTGTTTCATAATCCAATAATTTCAGACAATCTGTGTCTATCAGTAAATGCGGCCGCAAAGATAAGCAATAAAAAGGAGACAGCCCCATCCATACCACGTATCTTCAACTAAAACACATAAGAAAGGGATAACTGCCAATACCTGTTTTTGGATTCAAACACATCGCCGTCAAATATCTGGTCTATGGCATCGTGCTTGTTTCCACCGATATGATGTTTGGCAGATTGCGTCAGACCGATATTATAGTAACAGCTCAACATCAGGTGATTTACAATCTTAACACCGCCGCCAAGATTGATACCGACCTCAGTGGAACGCCAACCCATGGATGAGAGATCTTTGTCTATGACATCTACAGCTATATGGGCAAGCTTACGCCCCCAATTGTCCTCATCTACCAGAAAAGAAAAAGAAGGACCCACCCCCAGGAAGAGGTCAAAATTGTCTGATATGCCCATCTCCCATTTCAGTTCAATAGGGATGTCAATACTTTGCGTTTTTACATCGGTACTTGCACCGTTGGCAGTATTGGTAAGTTTCACACCGCGCTGCACATACAATAAGGAAAAGTCAAGAGCAAGACCATAAAAACCGGTCTGGTATTGCAACATGGGACCTACCTGAAAACCGGTCTGATTCTCTTCCTTGATCTGACTACTCATTCCGTGAATATCCGCTTTGTTGCCAAGCACACCTGCTTTCAAGCCGAAATGCAAGCCCTGCGCCATGCCGGTAACCGGAAATAAACATGCCAATAGCGACAATAAACAAATTACTTTTTTCATTATCATTTACAAAATAGAATTATGGGAACAAAGGTATGGATTTCCGTCCGTAGTCCAAATTCTCGTACAGTTAACATTGCTCTTTTTGTTCTTTTTTAGCTGTATACAGTAAGATTAATATTGATATTTCCAGCAAAAGTATTCACTTTTTCCGATTAGTAGCCTATGAATGTTTTTTATACCATGTTTTATTTTTCAAACAATAAATATATTGCTACCTTCGTTTCTGCATTCGGACAAGGTTTTGTTTTTTGGGTTGAAAACATTGGGCAGAACCATGTACCGTACAATAAAATTATTAAACTAAAAAAAACGACGGAACAAAGCTCGCATACAAATTTATCCGTAATGAAACTTTATATATTGATACAGCGCTTTTTAGGGAGAAAGTATGTACATTATTTCGTACTTTTCTTTATCCTTATCTCCATTGCAGCAATCATCGGAAGTTCGTATGAGGAAATGGCCGCATACAGGTTGCCTCTATTCGGAGTGACCTATGTATCCTCTTTCGTATTTTTAGTGGAGTATATAGCCCGTATCTTATCCGCACCGGCACTTTATCCCGGCAGAAAGGCTGTGAAAGCACGTCTGAAATACACATTCTCTTTCTATGGATTTGTAGATTTCGTAGCTGTGCTACCTTGTATCCTTACCTATATATATTGGGATACGGAAGTGGTGCATGTCATCATCCTGCCTTATATTTTCATCATTTTCAAACTGATACGGCACTCTCGTTCTTTCCGGATTATCGGTCGGGCGCTCTCAGCCGTAAAAGAGGAACTTGAAACTGCATATACTGCAAGTTTCATCACTATCTGCTTCTCGGCTATCCTCATGTATTATATCGAAAGAGGTGCTCAGCCCGAAGTTTTCAAAAATATCGGAGACGGAATATGGTGGGCTATCATCACATTTGCCACCGTAGGTTACGGAGACATTTATCCGGTTACGCCTTTAGGGAAGTTGCTGGGATGTATCATCTGCCTGGTAGGCGTGGCGATGGTAGCCATTCCTACCGGTATCATCAGTTCTTCTTTTATCAACATTATACAAAAAAAAGAAAAGGAAATTTCAAAATAACAACCTAACTGATTTTAAACTTATAATTATGATGAAAAAAAGTGTTTTAACCGTTTTATTTGCGCTGTTTTGCACGATGAGTTTTGCGCAATTGTCTTTCAATGTAAAAGCCGGTCTTAACCTCAGCAGCTATATCGGCGACAACTCGGATCACTCCAAATTCAAACCCGGAGTACGTCTTGGTGTCGGAATGGAATATCAGTTCACCGACATCATTTCCTTGCAACCTTCACTGTTTTTCTCGCAGAAAGGTGCAAAGTATTCGGAAGGATACGAAGGTATCGTGGATGCTGATGCAGATGTAAAAATCAACCAGCTTTATCTGGAACTCCCCATCAATGTACAATTCCGCTTCAACATTGCAAACAACACCAACTTAGTGGTTGCGACAGGACCATATCTTGCCTGTGGCGTAGGTGGAAAAGCTAAATTCGACGGCGAGGCCTCCATTGGTAATGTCGATATAAATGCTGACAAGAAAATTGACACATTCGGTGATGACGGACTTGGATACAACCGATTTGATGCAGGATGGAACATCGGACTAGGCGTAGAATTCGGACAAATTCTGGTAGGGCTTGACACCCAACTCGGATTTTGCAAGATCATGGATGGAAATGCCCCACACAATGCGAATATAGGCATTACCGTAGGATACAAATTTTAAAACTACTCTCTTTACATATTTCCTGTATAAAAAAGAGTCTGCTGTTAAAAAACGGCAGGCTCTTTGTCGTATATAATTATTAGTATCTTATCTGAATACTATTTTTTGTGCATATAGAATACATTCATGCTCAATTCTCATTAAATGCCTTTTAATAACCATTCAAACAGTATTAAAAATGAATAACAAAATTGCCGTTGTTCTTGTATTAGCAAATGTAAAATACTCACTAAACGATTTGGAAAAGCATTACAAGACGTTTTGCGGTTTATATTTAGTTGCATTTTCAGTAGTCCTAAAAAAGCAACTGAATTTGCACCTGACATACTTCTCAGAAACACTACATCTGCTTCACCTCAAACAAACAAAAAGCCCTAATTCCGTTGAGAATCAGAGATTTTCCTAATTTTGCTTTCTTGAGAAGCGGTGCGTACGAGACTAACGGAGTTCATAATTACTTGTGACATTCAGTAAGTTACAAAACTTCTCCCCCAAAAGCCCCAATCTTGCACCTACATAGCTTCTATGTTTTTCCAATAGGAATTTAGCTTGTTCCAACAATATAAAGATAGGTGTTTTGAACAATACAACCATAAACCATGTGAAATATTTAACAATATATCTCAGAGAGCATTTTGGATTTATCATTTAATTCTAATTCTATTGAGAATTGTATTATCATTTAAGTATATCATGACTCGGAAAGTTTTCCCATCTATCATTTATATCTCCATCATCCATTGTATGCGTCCTTCCATCTGTGTGGCAGCATTTGTAACAGCTCCTCATAAATTACCTTCTGCATATATGACATTCTTACTACGTCATTCAGGTATCTACATAAGGTTACTTTATGCGCCTATGCATGTAGTCAATAACGAACAGATGCACTCATGTTAACCATCGCCTAGTAATCACTGTAAAGCAGGTAGTACTTTCTGTCCAATATGAGGGGGGATGACATTTTCTGCCAGATTATTATCAATACGGATGTCCATCCTGTAGGTACCTCATCATGTTCTCTCAGCGGGTATAAGCATAGAACTACCGCCTTTCCTGTCAGATAGTTCGGACTGACAATAATGTTATAACACCAATATCAACGTTTTATTATTCTCTGATAGTATTGGATGCTCTTTATCGAAGATATCCGAAATAAGTTGTTGCATAATATCTTTCTTCTCTAAAGGCTCTCCATCTGTCTTTGTTATCACAATTTTTGTTTGTTCTTCTGTTGTTACCATTAATTTCAGCAAGTAGTTTACATTATTCCCGCCTATTACGGCTATTTCAACCTGTCTGGTAAAGTTGAAATTTCGAGAAACGGTATCTTGTCCGTCCCTAAAGATGTTAATGTATGTTTTAGATTGACGTTTGAAACTATCTAACACTTGCTTGACAGATTCGCTATTTACCTGATATTTATCTTTAAACTTGCATTCAAAAAATTCTCCATCTAATGCACATTCAATACTTTCGAAAGTGTATGTATTACTAGGCTTTGTATATAGTTCTGTTATACTCTTTCTACCCCATTCTTGCGCATCATCACATAGAATAAGCAAGAAAGAGAATTGTGGATCTGCAAAAGCAGGTGCAAGCCGAACAGAGGGAGCAGACAAAAATGGAAAACCGCCACAACAGCGAGATAAACAAGATAGACCGGAGCTACCAGCAAAAAATCAGGGAATACGACAACAGGCTGGAACAGATAGACACCTATTTCCCTATCGTAACGGAACTGCTGCCCATAGCTGAACAATGCCGGGAAGTGGGGTTTACCGAGGAACTGACAAGGCGGATTGTCAGCCTACAACCCGCGGAGTTCAAAGGAAGGCTCTATTCGAAAGAACACAAGGAGAAGTTCAGGACGGAGCACTCGACGGCAACCGTGGAGAAGAACCCGCAGGAGAAAGGAAAATTCCGGCTGTGCATTGACGACATGCCCATACTCGAATGGTTCAGAATGAAGTTTCAGGAACTCAAAGAAAAGCTGGGTATAAGCCACACCCAAAAAGAAGAGAACAGACCGAAAAGAGGATTGAGGATATAAAACGTAATAGAAAATAAGGGGTTTTGGTTTCATTTATTCAGCTGTTTTTCATATTTTTGTATTGGATTGAATATGCTCTTTCCAAGACATAGTTAGAATTTTTAGAAGCGTTATGCTTATCTTGTAGATGAAAACGTAGGAAATTTTCAAAGAGCACAAGGATAGCATAGTGGTTCTCACGCTATAGGCGTGGGCGGCTATATCCATATCTGTACTCAAGGTATTTTCCTACGACCTTCATCTAAGACGTGGCATGCAGTTCCACGCTTGAACCGAATATCGCAATTTAGTAATTTGAGTATCAAATAATAATGTCGGGAATTAGATTATTATGATACCATATAGTTCCCGACAATTGTAAGCGTTAGCCTATTCTTTTTTGTGCAACCTCTATCGCATCGTGTTTTAATTCGTCTTCATCCTCTACCGCATCTAATACTTTGTCTGCTAACCATAGAGTGAGAAGTTCATTTTTATCTATATTGAAATATTCTGCCAATTGTATTACTTGTGTCCGTTTAGCTCGTCTGTCTCCGCGCTCTATTTTGCTGAACATCGGAGTATCTATTTCAAGTAGTGCAGCCAATTGTCTTTGCAGTACTCCGTGCTCTGCTCTTAATTCTTTTATTCTTTCTCCTAATAACATACTTCTTCAATTTACGAATTTGACATGAGTTAATCGTATTTCATTATCCGCTATAATATGACGGAATCCGTTATAATTTCCGCTATAATTGGAATAAACCGTCAAAATCTTCTGTTATGACTATTCTTTTAAGAACCATATCCGTCCTTTTGCGTAAATAAGTTTATCCACACTTAATGCGCTAAGTATATCTCCTAAAAGTCTCAATTGCTGTTCATGCGTCTTAACTTGCGGCATTACATCTTTGATATATTCATAAATACTATCACGTTTCGCTCCATCTGTACCGGCATTCTTAAGATACTGCAAAATCATCTGTTTCATTTTCTCCTTATCAAGTCCTTTCTGCTTAGTATAACCCTGCAGTTGATTAGTGGCCTTTGCAATCCCTAAAGATATTGTATAATTGGGAGCTTCGCCCTCAATAAGTCCTCTGTTTAGTAAATTCTGCGCAACATCCTCATGAATAGCTCTGCCCTTTTGGACTGCATCTAATGATATGCAGTCCCATAAGGTCAGTGAATCGTTGGTTTTGAGTAAATTAGTATATTGTTTATTTATTTCATTGCCATAAATGCGTACCGACACTTTTCTGTTTTTAGCGTCAATTTCATAATCAGGCATTGGAAAATGGCGACGCCATTGTTCATTAAACATTTTCTTGATACCTCTACTTACTGTGTCTATCATGTTGAAATCAACCATTGCCCTACAAAGACACTCATTGCGGAAATATGCTTGAGGCTCTTCATTTGTTAAAGCATTTTCCAAAGTACCAGGAATGAAACTCCCTGCATTGGAGTAATAAAGGTAAGTCGGATTTTCTACAAAATTGATTCGCTGCTGCATCGTGTAATCTTGATGGGCAATGCAGTTATGAAGAGCTTCACGGATAGTATAGTCGTCATATTGCTTCATCGTGTCTGGGAAGAGCGTGCCTCCCGGCATTTCACGCATGGTTAGATTTTCAATCTTTGATAAGATCTCATCTACGGTTAATATAAATGGCACGGTGAAGTGTTCGTAATCCACAACATCTTGCTTTTCATCCCGTCTCGTCCAAGTCACCTGAACAACAGCTGGACGTAGCTTGAAAGCGGATTCATATTTACCAAGAAGAATAATTGCAGCACGAGTGATTCCTCCGTTCTTCATTATGCCGCACTTGCTCAAGAATGTTTCCACTGTCCATGCATTTACTTCGGCTTCAGGGATTCTGCTGTGTACTTTCTTGAACATCATACGAGCTTTAGCTATGGCAACTTCATCAAGGTCGTCAATCGTTGCATCAGATACAATTTGTGCCGACCAATCCGTTTCACTGAAAATCGGTTCATCAAGAATTGCACTCGTGCGTTCAGTAGTCATTGCTACGAGAGAATCCTCTATTCGTTGCCATGCCTTATTATGAGCAAACACGGGTCGTTTGGGTAGATGTTTGGGAATATGTATAACCCATACTTTACGATTAGTATCATCTGTGATAAACTCATCTATATATAAGTCTTCTGTTGAAAGATTTACGCATCTTTCTGCTAGACGCAATATTGCCTTTTGCTTATCATAGTTATAAGTGTCCGTTCCAACAATCTCCAATGTCTTGTCATGAACGCCTATCACTAAATCTCCTCCCTCCATGTTGGCGATAGCCGACACATAGGAAATAACATCATTCTTTTCGTCCCCACAGAACGAGTTCTTAAGATTCTTAAATTCCTTCCATTCGCAGCGAGTGTTCTCCTGTGGGTACTCGCGGAGAAGGTATTGTTGTAGTTCGAGTTCGGTCATAGAAATATAAATTAAATAGAGCCTTTTACCCTCTTGCTCAGGAGGTCCCATTAAAGAAAGATTATTAGTAATAGACCAATTGTTGACCACCAAATTAGATCTGCAAAATGCTTACCCATCTGCTTCTAAAACTCTTCCTTAAACGGGGATGGCTTTTTTGAACCAGCCCCTTTGTCTTGGGACTGTTCAATCTATATGCCACCGATGTTAATAAAATAATTTTTATTAAACATAGTTTTATACATTTTGAATTATTCTTGCATCACACGTTATCATCCCTGTTTGCTTCCGGGCTGGCATTTACCTACTCTCCCGCATTTGCAGTACCATCGGCATAAACGTTTCTCACTTCTCTGTTCGGAATGGAAAGAGGTGGGGCAACGCTATTATAAACACCAAATTTGTTCTCATTATTTATTCTCTTTAGAGTTATTCAAGTTAAATGACCTTTCCAATTCCAACTCTGGACGAGTTAGAAGAATTGGCATTTCCTTCTGTTCCTCTTCCCTTACAATAATTGAAGCATTCTTTGCTCTCGTTGCTGCCCAATTTCTAAGCGCAGCAATTTGCTCTTTCATCGTTGTTGATAGTGGAACAGTTTTTGAAATTGCATCTACCAAGTGCTTACTCTGTAATTGGGGGGTGTCAGGCGCCTCTACATAGGCTGCAAACATAGCTTCCTTAATGCATTCTTCTATTTCTGCACCATTGAAACCTTCCGTTTTTTTGCCAAGCATTTCCATCGGGTATTGAGATGGATCTTGTCCTTTCTTTTTCAAATGGATGGCAAATATGTTTTCGCGTTCTTTCTGGCTTGGGAGATCTACAAAGAATATTTCATCGAAACGACCCTTTCGCAACAATTCTGGTGGCAGGAGATTGATATTATTTGCGGTAGCTACGACAAATACAGGAGAAGTTTTCTCTTGCATCCATGTAAGAATTGTCGAGAATATTCTTGAAGTTACTCCGCCGTCAGTCACCCCGCTTGATTGCACTCCATTCAACCCTTTTTCTATCTCATCAATCCACAATACACATGGTGCAACTGCTTCTGCTGTTGCAATCGCTTTACGAATATTGTCTTCACTACTTCCGACCACCCCCTGAAAAACTTTACCTATATCAAGCCTTAGCAAAGGCATATTCCAAAACGAAGCAATTGTTTTTGCCGTCAGACTTTTTCCACAACCAGGAACACCAAGTAAAAGCAATCCTTTTGGTTCTTGTAAGTCAAAATCTCGTGCTTTCTTCTCATAAGCCTTTTTCCTCTTAAAAAGCCAATCTTTGAGTACTTCCATACCCCCTACATCTTTCAAATTCTCATTCTTGGGAAAATAATCAAGAATACCTGACTTACGAATAATCTGTTCCTTTTCCGATGATACTGTATAAGGTGCGTTTTCACCTAAATCATCCTTTACTGCTGCCAAACAAAAAGCGAGATCTGCTTCCATTGAAGTCATTCCTAATGCAGCATCAACCATTCGGTTTCTCATTTCTATAGTGAGGTTGATTTTGCATTGTCTTTCAACCACACCGAGGGTTTTCTCCATATCCCCTCTATTTGGTAAAGGAATGTTCAATACGGTTACATATTTCTCAAGTTCAATAGGCAGTTTGTAAACAGCTGATAACACAATGGCGTGAGAGTTAGTATGTCTTGCTTTCTCAGCAATTGAACGTATGTAAAATTTTACATTCTCTTCTTCAATGTAATTGTTAAAGTCCTCCAAAACAAATATATCCTTACTGGATTCTCTATCATTAAGAATATATTTAAGAGTCTCTTCTGGCTCCACAATTTCTTCTCCATCCCTATTTTTAACAAGAAATTGGGTGACACCCTCTATTAATCTAAGTCCATCAACGCAGTTCCAATTGAACAAACGCACATTCTTATTCTCTGATCTAAGAATATTGACTATCCCTTCAATCTTTTGTTTTGTTCTGTCATATTCGTAGCTCGTAAGATATAATACTGGGTAATATGCCTTAAGCATATCTTTGATTTTTGAATATATAGCTTCCATGTTATTTTTGTCCTATAGATTGCGTATTTACTCGACGTGGTTTCATTTTTGCCAAGTATTTAGTAGGGATGTTTTCTTTTTTAGTCATGACTCTCTTATTTCCCAACAATTGCTCTAGTATATCCATTGCATCATGAGCTCTCTCATTTACATCATTAGGAAGGTAGTCAGAATCTGTTACAATGGTGCCATCCTTTAAGATGATAAATTTGATTTGCGCAACAGGTTCATCCTCGTTTTTGTCTTTTGAGCGTCCGACCATAAAGAAACTATAAACTTCCTCTGTGGTTGGTGCAAAACGATCGTTGGACTTATAGGTGAATCCTTTTTTCTTAAATTCTTGCACTAATGATTTTTTTGCATATTCCGCATTAAGTGCATAGAACTGATTTTGCAATTCTTCCACCTTTTGTTCTGCATTAGGCATATAATACGTATTATATGTAACTTCATTAGTTGCGAGGTTAACTTTTAATGCATATTCTCCATATAATTTGCTTCCTTGCTTAGCATCTGTTACTAATAACTCATTCCCTTTAATGGAATATGACCACCCAAGGGCGTCGCATGTGGACTTTAAGATGTCCACATGCATCACCTTTGGGTTGCGTACAAATCTAGAAGATTCGAATCTTGACATAACTATTTTATTTTATATTTTGTTGCAATATCCAATATCTCTGTTGAATACAAGAATGTTTTGCTTCCATCCCATCTTGACACACGATTTACGTGACCATTAATGAATTCCATAAGTTCTGCATTTACATCAAATTTCTCGAATTGGAATTGAACCCCCTCAAGATCAAATATGATTCGTTTCTGAACTTCATTGTAGATAATGCTTAGATTATCGAAATCTTCGCACTTCTTGATAACCCTACGAAGAGAATTCTGGACATCCGCAAGTCCCATTTTCTTCTCTATATGGAACTTAATTGCACAAGCCAAAACATTTGCACCGGCAAGAACCTTGAACAACTTGTCAACATTCTCGAGACTGAGATTCGTTGGAGAGCACATTTTCTTAGCTGTATTCACAGATTCCATAGTTATTCGATCGCCTTGGCTACCGTCCATTGCATCAGATACCAACACCTTTATTTCTGAGATAGAGACGTTTTTAGAATCAGAAAGCACAGACAAAGACTTTGGGGTTTTAGGCTGAATAGTTGAACATGTATTTTTTTGTGTCTTACCTGGGAAAATTTTCTTATCAGGTATGACATTAAGTAATTTTTGGTTATTATCCAGCAACTCTAAAATAGATGGATCATCAATTGCGTTGGTAGAGAGTTCTTTTAATATGTTCTCTAAAGAAGACTTGTACTTCTTCTTGTCTTTCGCATTAAGGCCTCCCATATTAGACGCAGCCACCAACTCATGACCGATTTTGGTAAGTTGCTTGTAAAGATTCTCCTTTAGGAATCCCAGGATCTTTTCCTCAAGCAAATCTTCAATCGGACTAAATAGCTTATGAATTTCTGGGTTATCAATACCTAAGAAATAATCTAAACGCTCATTTTTATAGTTATTAAGAGATTCAATATCAAGATTTTCAATTTCTTTCATAATTCTTGACGCATATATCTCAGCAAACTCCAGTTGAAAATCTGCATATTTGTTTTTTGCAACTGTATGATGAGCTAACGTCATTTCTTCTCTTCGAACATGCTTCTGTTGTTCAGACACAGAGAAAGACAAGACATTAAAACTTCCTGAGAATAAAACCTTCTGATTTCCTTTAACCTCAATTACATTCTTAAGATGAAACTCTGGCAATTGTACATAGAAGAAGTTTGGATATTGATTATCTAATTGCATAATACCAGGTTCTACCTCTTCGTCCATCATTGGCTTTCCGTCATTATTTGACGCGGGTTCAGAATAAGCGATAAAAACTCTCTTGTTTTCATCCTTCAAGAAATTTTCAATCAATGGACCTCGGTCATGCATAAATGCCCCTTTTCTAATCCATGGACTAATAAGCCAAATCTCATCAGGGTCGTCCTCATTAAAAATCTTTTGAAGTTCCAGTTCAAAAGACAAAGAGTCATAAAGAGCCTTTTTATGCAATCTTTTTTTATCCGAAGATGAGTTTGTAGTGATTGATAGAGCTTGTATGTTGGAAGAATCTGCATTTTGAGCATTTTCTTCTTCAATGACAAGTTGTTTTTCTGCTTCTTTAATATCCTCAGAAATCTCAGACTTTGCAACTTCTACAGCGTCACCTTCAAGGACAACAGTTTCTTCATCAATTTCACATTCGAACTTGATACAATTCTCAAGCAGTTCAGACATTAACTCTGCATTTGAATTGATTTGCTCAGACATGGTGGTATTTAATGCATTGGTGTTTTCATCGAAAACGAATGCACGTACCTGATCTGATGAAGCTACACTTTGAACAAAACAAACATACACTTTGTAACTTGCCTCATGGCCTTCACTCCAAACTGCACTTTCCAACTGATAGCGATTCTGTGGGAAATGTACATCCTGTGCCTGATATTCTGCAAATTGTTTAATCTGGTCCAACGTGAGATCGAGATTATCACAAGGCGTGTTGATTTCAGTAATTTTGGAATTATTATCGCCTATACAATTTTTGATATTTAGCCAAGACATATGGGATTTATCTACGTAAATATCAAAGGTTTTGGAATAGGTATCAGGACGTTCTCCTTTATCAGCATATGTACGTCCAGCATCTGTAAGTGCTATACATGAATCGTCACCTTCGATGGCATTAAACCCACGAAGCGTTTCTATTGCAGTACGTAATATAGTCTGTTCGGCCTTATCATTGACAACATCCAATCCTAAGATAAGACCAATCTTATCGAAGGAGGATGTTTCATCTACAAGAAGGATGCCGACAATTCCTTTTTCTATCGATGTGATTTTAGCTGGTCTTTGAGTCTTTCCTGCATAAGTAGCTTTTACAAAGTTGATATCGTAAGGAATATATCCAAAGATTCTTTCAGAAATCTTCTTTTCTTCGAAGACAGCCTTTGCAATACGAGTTCCTATAGGCTCTAGGGTCTTCTTAGGAGCAGTATTATTATGTTTCTTGTTCATCTTACAGCATCTTTAAGTTGTTCAAAACTAAATGTTTCCATATTTGCTATGGAAGCAGCATAATTACTGTTACTTTCAAATTGTCGTTTATTGCCAACTACAATAAGAAGACGCTTAGCACGCGAGAATGCAACATTTATACGTTCTATCTCTTTAGCAAAGCCTATGTTGTTCTTTGCATTACTTCTTACTGTAGAGACAATAACAATGTTTCGCTCCATGCCTTGAAATCTGTCGACTACATCACAAATGTATTCTCCTTTGTTTATGTGTTTGTTATACCTATAGTCATATTTTTTCTTAATCTCACGGTTTTGAGCACTATAGAATGTAATGATACCTATCTCCTTGTCTTCAGGTTTCTGCTGCGCATTAACAAATTCAGAGTAGCCATCAGCTTGTTGCAGAGCCTTAAGAACCAAATCAATGGCTTTAAGTTCTCCTTCATTCTTGTAGCCAGGATTCAAATATGATTCTGGTGTGTGAACATCAATCCAAACAGCATGAGTGCTAGGCTGGATAATTGGGTTTAGCGTAATCCCATGCCATCTACTTCCCTTATTTTCTAAATCAGGTATATCCATGGAGTCTGTTATACCACATTTCAAACCACCTGTTGCAGCAAGTTCTTCTTGATAGAACTGTTTAATAGTATTCATGATTTGTTCATGCATACGATATTGTGTATCCAATGTAGCAACAATGGTCTTTCTAACTTTTGCTGCTGCTTCAAAAAGGCGTTTAAACTGAGATTCAGCCTTTTGTAGCTTTTCTGCAATATCTTTTTTGCCAATCTTTTCAAGAGCACTATCTATGGTGTTCTCATCCATCATCGGAGGTAACTGCTTATGATCTCCAATGACAATGATTTTCTTACCTAAAACAAGAGGTACTGCCATTTCTAATGGCGTTGCTTTACTTGCTTCATCCATTATTACAACATCAAAGAACATATCAGTTCGCTCGTTACCGCCAAACATGTCAGAATATGATTCCATAAAATCACGCGAACCGCATATGCTACATGTTGCAGCAATAAGATTTACATTGCTCTTATATAACCGACTAAATTCAGTTCGTGAATGCTTGTCTTTGATTTCAAGCTCTTCCTTCCAAGAGCTTATCGCTGACAAATATTTAGGATCATTAGAAATCTTGGATACAATTCTATCCATCCAAATCTTTGCAGCATTATCATTACATTTTGTTGCGTCTTGGCTCCACGTGTCAATAATTGATGTTGAAAAACGTAAAGCTTCAGGTGCAAGATTCTTGATTTTTCGCTCATCAAGACGGCCTAAGATACGAACAGGCCTAATGCCTGCTTGAGATTGCAAACGTTCAAGAGCATTATCAACAGCAGTGTTTGTCTGTGATGTAAGAAGAATTCGACAATCTGGATTTTTACGAATTTCCTGCCAAATGATTTCTGCAATAACTGTTGTTTTACCAGTACCTGGAGGGCCTTGGATGAGTGCAAGATCTTTTGCAAGAACAGATTTCGTAACAGCCTCAAGTTGTCTATCATTCAGATTTCCAATTTTATGAGAACGAATGTCCTCCATAGCTACATTAAGATCTACAATCGTTTCTCCTGCATATTTTGGATCAAAAATGAAATTTGGCAAGTTTGGATTAATAGGTCTGTGATTGTATTTGCTCTCTGGCTTTAAAATACGATTCATAGCCTTGCTTTGACGCATCAATTCCATAGTTTCACCCATAGCAGGAAATTGAATATAATCACCAGCTATAATCTTCAACTCTTTGGAAGACAATAACTCCAGAATATCTTCACTAGGCTCAATGATTGCATAGTCTCTAGTTCTTCGCACACAGTTTCCAATAGCAAGACTGTTTTTCTGGAGATATTGACGACGGCGGCGGCGAATAATACTTTCCTTTGAATATGGACTATGAGCCAGTTCTTCTTCATCCACTTCGCTCAATTTATCGTAACGAGAACCATTTATGTAATTTACATTCTCATTGCTGAAATCCGATTGTAGTTTGCGATCTAATTCCTGTAATAAAGAAAGATCTTCAGAAAGCGACCACTGGGTTATACCCTTATTATTACCGTCATACAGAATCTTTATTCCATGGATAGACGCAAGGGCTTCCTCGATAATTGTTTCAATGCTGTCTCTTTCGTCTATATCCTCGAAATTAAATGCAAATTTCAGTTCCTTAGCGTCCTTACTCAATTTGTTTGTGGTAAAATTACTACGCTTATCAGCTAATGCAACGTTGACCTTCTCGAACACACTTCTTCGGTACTCCTCATTCTCGCAAAGGAACTCGATTTTTGCAGTAGGTTGATATTCTGGAGCCTCTGCACAAATTGATTCATCAAGTTGTGCAAATATGTCTTCCTTTAGAGTTGAATAATCTTCCTGTGATTTTGGAGAGAATATTACACAAGACCGAGGTACATCAATTGAAAGAGAGGTCTTTCCGTAATTATTGAGTTTTAGCTCAGCAAGTACTGACTTTTCAATTTGTGGAGCAAATGCATAGTGATAAGTGCTGCTAATATATTGATTTGAGTAGTTCTTTCTCACTAAATTAAACAAACGACCAAGTTTGCCTAATTCTGAAGGATTATTGACAATCCATGTGTAGGCATTATTTTTAATGTTTGAACCTTCAATTTCAATATTCGTATCAATCTGTTTTGGAGAAACAGAAATCATACAACTTGCAAAACGCAGTTTTTTGAATATTGAAAGTTCTGTATCTAAAGGGCGCTTAGAAGTAACAACAAAATGTTTGCCATATAGAGTAACTTGCGCATCTTCAGGAAGATCATCTGAGAAACTATTTCTGCCGACAGAATCAGGAGAAGGAGTTAAAGGCATGACAAGCTTGGTTGTACATACAACTTCTGCAACTCCCTTGTAGTGAGTATCAACAATTTTCTGGAGGTAAACAATATCCTTGTCAGAAGTAAGAAGGAATTCTCCAGATTCATCTTTCTGTAGGTTAACGCCGAATTCAGTCAGTTCTGCATCAATAGAAGAAGTGATACCAGCAAGCTCTTCGGAATCGGAAATTATGATAATTTTACCACTAACGGTATTTGTTGGCTCTGAATCTGCCTGGTAACAATAGTCTCTACCAATGGCTTTTATACTCTCAATAGTATCTTCTGGGATTGATTGGTAACTATCAAAAGTAATTAGACATTCCCCATCGTCGATAGAAACGTTTGCCTCTGCTTCACACTTTCCTTTAAGTTCTTCAGTAATGGCATTGCTAAGATTCTGAACATAACTATCCATGTCAAAATCCAATTTAAGTAAACCTCCTTTTTGTTTGCTGACATGTTGGATTTTGATCAAGTCTCTCTTGTTTTCCAATAAAGCGTTAAGACCATCAAGATATGCCTGCCACATTTCCTTATCCTCTTCTATTTGAATCTCAATAGGGGGTATCGGAAGCGAGAAACAATCCTTCATGAATTGGGTGATTTCTTGAACATGACCAACCCAATAAGGACCAACTCCGTTTATCAATTTGAATGAATCCTCATATAAATCAACAAAACGGACTTCGCATTTTCTGACTATAAATTGGTCTTTTTCCTCAGGCAAGACCATATTCTTGAGTGTGAAATGAGGAGCCCGTAAGGTGTATTCATCCCTTGCTAATTGTGCAGTCATGCAAAAAGGAAGTTCATCGAACTTTATTGCGAGTTCTTCATACACCTTATTTCGTCCCTTTTGACGACGGTGAATAAGGTAGCATGTGTGGGTACCCGATAATTGTGCAACTGTATCTTCAAATGATACCGTTGCATCTTTGTCATGAAATTTGGCATCGTCACTGGTATATCTTACGAACAAAGGAAGAACTTCACTATCTTCAACGTTGCTATAGATATTGGATTCCGGCTGCCTGATGTCTAATTCTGCCATAACGAATTAATATTTTATAAACCCCAAAATGATAATTACTATTATTTTAAATATACAATACTAATATTTCTGTCATACATATCGAGCTGTGCTCGAGAAATGGCTCCATTTTCAATTAAAAGAGAGACGCCATAGTCTGCAAAGGAGGCTCCCATCATGTCAAAACCATAGCCTCGTAATTGTACAATATTGCCAGCCACATTTATTATATGCATACGTTTTGGAGCCATTTGCACATTATTTTGCCACAACGGATGTATTCCATCAAGATTATACATTGTAACTGTATAACCTTCATCCCCTTGAATGTTTTTTTCAATTACGAGTCGACGATTACATCCGTAGTTATGTCCAGATACATTTTGTCCATTTTGGAAACGTATATGATCAGAAGAGTCAAATACAACTTGTCCATTTGAAGGGTAATTATTTCCTTCTAAAAGGTATCTTACAAAAGAATTACTCATTGTTGGAACGATTTTTGAATTGTCAAATTTTGGACATAAAGATAAGAAAAAAATCTCATACGATTGTTAGAATAACGAAAAATTACATCTATTCTACTCCATAAAAGGTTTTTAGGCTTATTTTTTCCGATAACTTTGCTTGTTTTTCTGTTCACCCCACGGAAGGTCAGACGATGAGCCACCAGATCCAGTGCCAACATGAACTTCCGCCGGTCCTCCAGCGGCAAGGGTGAAAACGGCACCCAGCAATTCCGCCTGTTTTCCATTTACCTGTTCCTGCGGATCAAATACAGCGTTGACAAACTCCTCGTTCGTGATCTGGCCGTTGAAATGTCTTTGGGCCACATCATAGTCTATCTGGAATTTGATATTCTCAAAAAGTTCATCACCGACCCGTGTCCAGATGTGAAGCGACGGATTCCGATAGTTTGAGACATTGATACGTACAAGCTCGGCACCGGACGAGAGGCTGTAACGTTGGGAATTGGCCTTGCGGTCAAGCAAACTTATCTGCTTTCGCTGCCTGTCTATGAGTGCATCCTTCTCCTTGAACTGCCGTTCTGCTGCTTCCGCCTGATGAATGGCTTTGTCTATTTCTTTTTGATAGCCGTTTCGCAGTTTTCCGATTTCTGATTTATGTTGTTCCTGCAACCGTACCTTTTCTGCCTGAAGTTCCTCAATCTGTTTATTGAGTTCGGCAATCAGCCTGTCCTTGTCTGCCAGTTCCTTCTTTGTCTTGGCAAGGTCTCCCTTGCCGAACCACGCGAGGATGGTGTTCCTTCCTTCTTGCGCCTTCTCCACATCGGCCTGTAACTTGGCTATATCCTCTTCATACTGGATTACCTGCTGCCTGTAATATTCCGAGTTTGTCTGATGCTTGGCGGTAGAGCCGACAATTCCACGCTGCAACCCGAACGGTTTCATGGCCTTGGCATAGCTGTTCTGGTATTCATGCAATTTGGTACGGCGCATCACATCGTCCGCCGACAGGCGGGGTCCGGACTTCGTTTCATATTTCTTTTCGCCCTCCCGCTTCCTGCGGATACGCTCACCGGTTACTATGGGCACGACTGTGGCGTGCAGGTGCGGGGTCTTCTCGTCCATGTGCAGCACGCACGATACAAGGTTCTCGTTTCCGAAAGTTTCCCTTAGCCATTTAAGATTGGCATCGATCCAACTGTCCAGTTTGCCATCATTGGCAATTTTCATCATCTGCTCATGCGTTCCAGTCAGCATTACGCGTATTGCCTTTGTCTGGTTCTTGCTGACTTTGCGGCGTAGCCCGGCGGTCTCGATGCGGTGCTGTATCGCCTCGGTGCGATTGGACACGCCATCGGGAAATCTGACCAACTCACGGTTGAGATGTGTCCGGTCCGCATCAGCATTAACCGGCACATAAATCTTTCCCTTGGCATCCTTTCTTTCTATATGACATGACATTCCACTGTCATTGCCGCTGCCACGCTGCAGGTGGCAGACAGCGTATTGTGTATTACTCATATCTGTTCGTTATTTTATTGTTATTCTTGTTGTAAAATCCCGTCAGACAGCCGGAGGCACACCCGGGAGCCTGAGGAGTTCCCCGGCTTATGGGCTTTTTGACTGCCGGACGCGAAGCGGAGACGGTGAAAATGCCCTAATAAGCTACGGGATTTTACAACCCCTTTTTCACGGGACAGCGAGCTGTCCATTGCGCCTCCTTCATTCAATCTTTCCTACATCCACCAGTTCGAGTCCGAAAATGTCGATGAAGGTCTGCAACGCTGGATTGCGTTCTATCATCCTCGCGAGAACCATCTGTGGCGTGTCCTCCATCAGCAGGAAGTCGGCAATGTCCAGTCCCTGACTACGTTGTTCATCGGTCGCCATCTTCTCCAGCAGGTCGGAACAGGTGACACGCCTGCAGACAGCCTCCAGCATCGGCAGCCGTTGCCGCCATTCGTCGGTTGCCTTGAGATCGGGGAAAAGAATCACTTCGCGTTCTTTCAACACCTGCATGGCCTCACTGTTGAAACAGCCGTGCATTCCCCCGGTGGCAAGCCATACAAAATCAGGGATGAACAGGGCGGCAACCAGTGCCGTCTTCTCGCTTTCGACAATGGCTACAGGCTTGGCTGACATGGCAGCGGAAGTGTCCGAAAGCAGATGCTCACCGAACAGGCACTGCTTCAGGTGAAAATCCGGCACTTTTCTTACAGAATGGACCCAGTTGACTTGATTGAAAGGCTCTTTAATCCGGTGCCCGGTTACGGCATCGTAGCCCATAATCTTGCCTGCACGCACGTTACCCTTGACATCTATCTGCCATAACACGGTCGAACCGTTCCACATCCTTGACGTGCCGACTTTGTAAACATGGAACAACCTGCCGGCTTCCTCCTTTCCCGCCACTTTGGAGAAGTATCGGTACAAAGGGTTGATGTCGTACCCGCGCATGGATTGCTCCACCCAATCATAGGGAAGACAAGAAATCTCCGGTTCTTGTTCTGTTGGCGGTTGTTTGGCTGCATACCTTACTGCCGTAAATGCACTGCCATTCATTTTGTGGTCAGCAGATATTTCCCTTGCTGACGGATTGTCCCGGAAGTATTCTTTCGGGGAATAGTGATAGCCACAACTGTTGATGTGGTCGCATTTACCCACGTATCCTGGGAAAGAAATCTCTCCCGCCTCGTCGATATAACGGGTAAAGCAGGACTTCCTTCCGCATCCCGGACAGACGGTCTTGCTGCCCGGTTTGTATTTTTGAAGATGGAATCTATATTCGTTCATAATGTTGTCAATTACGTGTTTCTGCAAATGAAAACCGTCATTTGCAGTTTGCAGTTCTTGCAGTCTTGCAGGAATTTCCCCTTTTCAGTCCTCGAAACTGCAAAACTGCAAAGACTGCAGGCTGCAACAAGGGATCATCCGTTGCAGTTTCGTGGGGATGATTTATCATCGCTTTCATTGGATTTTTCAGATTTATCATACATGATTTTCTCGTAATGTCCGGCTTTTGATTTCCGGAGAAGCCTGCTGCGGCATAACTCCTTCAGGTAATTCATGACAGTCCGCTCGCTGACGCACTGCCGTTCCTTTCCAACAGTTATTGCTGTTTTTGTATCAAAGGTATCAGGCAACATAGACAGCAGCACCTTGGGAGGGTCTTCACAGGCGTCATTCGCCACGAAAGAACGGATACGCGTGTATGACTCTTCAAAATAGTCATTCAGCCGTATGGCGGCTTTCACCGATGATACATCTATAAACTGCAGGTGACTTTCACCGGACGCGTGGCGCAAAACCTGAATTATCAATGCCAGACGGGCTACATGGGCCGGATGTTTCATTTCCCGGCTGTCCACCTCGGCATCATCCTCTATCTGGTTGATACGCTCCACCTTCCTGTTCCACCAGGAGAAGAAGTATTCCCTGGCCTCCCTGTCCATAGACAGCACGTGGGGTGTTTTTTCTTCCGCTTCGGTGTCATAGTCCAATGCAAGGACCTTGTTTAATATGTTCTCCCAACGGACTGCAGCCAAGGATGTCCTTTCCCCATCGTCATCCCGGTTTCTCCAGGATGACAGTTTGGGGGATTTGGGCATCACGAACAGGATACGGTCAAGCAGCCCGTTTTCCTCGAAACCTTTTTTCAGAAGCTCGTGTACACGCTTGGTTTGCGTGGTTCCGATGATGTTTATGCATGGATGCTCGATGTGTACAGGAACAGGGGAGTTTACCCTGGTAACATCCAAAGCCCCGCCACTCCATGCGGTCAGGAGTTGTTCTATGAGCTGCCCGTTCGTGTAACGGTTGGCGGAATTGAACATGCCCATAATCTCGTCTACCAGAATGACCACGCTTCTCGGGTTATTGTGGTGGGTCAGTAAAAGCGACTCGGGAGTGAAATCAGAGACTACAGTGCGTTTCAGGACAGGTTTCTTCCCGTTTTCTCCCGCGGCTTTCCATTCCTCCATTTCTGCCTCGTACACCTTGAAAAGGGCATAGTCACGTTTCCGGATCGGGCGATATGCGGCCTCCAGCGGTGGGGTCTTGCCCAGTCCTGGCCTGCCTACCAGAATGACGTACAACGCTCCGCTGCTCTGCCAATCTCCTTTGATGCGGATACGGTATGCGCCTCCCAAGGCCGCGGATACAGCCGACAACATGGCCGTCGCGATAAACTCGATCTTGTAGTTCTCGTATGTGGCCATATCGAGTATGACAGACTGCACGGCCTGGGGCAGGACCTCCAGCGGGAATCCCGTTCTTTCAATATCCTCCGCCTCCATGCGGATTCTGTTACACAGTTCAAGCCTGCCGGTTGCCATATCACACATTTTTTCTCTTGCAATAGGATGTTACACTCTCGGACTTGTTGCCTGTCTGTACCCGGCGTACATCAGATTTGGCATACATGTTCTTGTTACCGACCTTGACCGGTACGAGATAGCCTCGTTTCGCCCACAGGTTGAGCGTGCCCTCACACACGTTCAGCAACTCACGGACCTGTTTTGTATTGAGATAAGTCTCCTCCGCTTCACGCAGTATCGCGGCTCTCTGTTCTTCCTGTTGCGCCATGATGGTACGCTGCACGATGGATTCAGCGAACATTTTAAGGTCAGTGGGAGTGACTTCCAGTTTCACGTTCGCTCCCTGCTCGACCAGACTCTCTATGGTAATCATAAATATCAATTTTGAAGTTTGTGATGACCATCTTCAAAAGTTCCCTGGTGCCCCGCTTCCGATGGCTTATAAAAGAGAAGCACCGCCAACCCTCGGGAAAGGATTGACGGTGCAAAACTATATATGAATTGAAAGTAATTGATATATAGTGATTTGTCTTAAATTGTCATGACAATATAAGTCCGTGTGACAACGTGAAAAGGTTATAATTAGCCTTATTTCTCTGCAATGGCCATCGTGCCTGTACCTGGGATATTACTGATAGCCTGTGCCAATTTCTGGAACAATTCCCGGTTCTCGTCACTCTCTATCAGGGGTGCCATCTGGTCTTTGCCGTCCTTGATCACATGTTTTGCCGTTCTCAGGAACCCGACCGACTGCCGTATGGCGCTCTCGCTTTTCAATGACGGCAAATCCGTGAACTGCAATGTCAGCCCCATGCTGTACTCCTTGGCTGTATGCATACCGGCAACCAGACCGAGCTCCTTCAATACATAGAACGGTAATGCCTGATGAATGGCACTTGTATTGACGGAAATAAAGTCGCGGATATGATGTAATACAACTTCCTTGTTCTCGTGATCAAGATAATCGGCGAGTGGCCGTTCCTGGATTTTTTTCTTTCCGGCCACGCGTTGTACAACAGGCCCCCTGACGCTGTCTTCGGTCCGGGTTGTAATCGTATCCCTGCTTTCTTCATCGGTTTCCATGTCAGCCGTGATGGTCTGCAAGGCCCATTCGCCGACATGGCCTTTTTCAATGGCGTTGTTCATGGCAAAATACCTGTCCCAGTCTGCCCGAGTTCGGAAACCGTTCCTGATGGATACGTTTATTATCTGCTTGACGACAAGGGAACAGCCCAGCCTGTCTGCATTGTCAGCTTTCGGGTTCTTCATCTGTTTCTCTATCATGGAGACCATCGCCTCGAAGCTCTTTCCGTAATACAGCCAGCTCAACACGAGCGGTGCCGAAAGGGTGACACCCGGCTTGGAAGATTTACCACTGAAAAAGGACTTTATCCTGCCCCAGAATGTGACCGGCGGAACGTTGTCGGGCAGAGGATTGTTTTCCTCCCTCTGTTTCCTGTACAGCTCCACGATCTGCCCGGGTACCGCGTTCTCCGCGAACTGCATGTTTATATTTGCAAGGCCATCCGTGCTGTCATCGTTCCAGGACAATTCCCATTCCCGCCTGATGCCGGGGAGTTGCCTGAATATGGCTTTGCAGATGGCAAGATACTGCCTCTCGTCACCGTTTGTCATCAGGCGCGAGAAGCGGTTGTATTCTTCACGGTGCGTGTTCTTCCACTGGAGAATATCCTCCTTGAATTGTTCGTATGTCAACTTCTGCTCGTCCATATTCATATTACATTATCGGTGGATATAAAAGGATAGGTGGAAAAAAGGAACGGTCAATCCAGAAGGCTTACCAGCTCCTTCTTCATTTCATCGTCTATCTTGCGGTACCGGGCAAAGGCACGGCTACCTTCAGAGTGCCCGGACATGGAGGCAATCAGGTTCGGGTCCTTGACCTGCTTGTACAGGTTTCCGATGAAGGTCTTCCTCGCCGTGTGGGTGGTGGCCACCTCGTACAATGGTCTTGCCACATCTTCGCGCGTCTTCGGGTCGAGCACCCTGACCATGCGGTCGATTCCCACGTATTTGAGAATCTCCTTTATTTTCTTGTTGTAGCCGAAATGCGAGAATCTCGGGAGCAGAGCTTCTTCCAGGTCCTTGTACCTTCCCAGTATATCCAAAGCCTTTTGGTTAAGCGGGACCCGTACCGTGCCCGCGTGCTCCAGCTTGGTCTTTTGGGGGATGTACTCGACGCAACCGTCCACGATATTCGCCTTGGTCAGCCGGTTCAGGTCACTGACACGGCAGCCGATCAGGCACTGGAACATGAAGATGTCACGATAGACCGGATAGCTGGCGCCCATGCCGCTTAAGTCGGCATAATATACCTTGTCACGTTCTTCAAGTGTCAGGTAGAACGGGTCTCCGTACATGGGCTGCGCGATCTGGTACTGGTCGAAAGGATTATTTCGTGTAAGGCCACGCTTGATGCACCATTTGATGACGGTGCGTATGCGGTACAGGCTTCCCGACATGCTGTTCTCGGAACGTACCTGCTCGACATTACGGCGGACCTCGTTTTGGTAAAACACGGGATACATGTCAACATACTTGTGCTCCTCCTGCAGCCAGAATTTGAAATCCCTTATGTCATCTGCCGTGATGGAGTCAATGCAAAGATGGAAGCCCCTCTGGTGCATGACCTCATGGCGGAAACGCTCGTAACGGAGTACCTTGTTGAGATTGTCAAGATGATGTTTTCGGCTCTCGAACGAGAGTGGGGTCTCGTCAACATATTTTTGTATCTGGTATGACAACAGGTATTCGTCAGCCTTGTTGCCGCCCCTTGCATTGATGTTGGGGTGATGGTATTCTTCTATCAGTCCCTTGAGCCAGTTCCCGTCAACTCCACGGCTGTATTCCCTGGTAATCAGGTGAGTAATTTGCTGGATATCCCTGTCGAGAGCGTTCTTCTTCTCTTCCGAGACAAGAGCCACACGTGGTTTGTAGCCTTGCCTCTCCGGACTCCAATGGTTCGGGTTGATGGACAGCTCGCTCGCGGCCTTTATGTCCACACCACCGATATCCCGGACACGGAAATAGACCCGAGCAAGATCCGTCACGTTGTTTTTCGCCGATGTCTTTCTGATAAATGCTGTTACTTTCATGTATATATCCTCCTCAGTTTATCATTTCAACAAGTTTTCGTTTCATGTCATCATCTATCGTCCGGTAACGCCGGAAGGCCCTGCTGCCTTCCACGTGGCCTGACATGGAGGCTATCAGGTTGGGGTCCGGAACCTGCCGGTACAGGTTACCTACAAAGGTCTTGCGTGCCGTGTGGCTGCTGGCCACCTCGTACAAGGGCTTCTGCACGGTGTTGTAGCCGTGCGTGTCAAGAATGGTGACCATGCGGTCAATGCCACAATGTTTCAGCAGTTCCCGTATACCCAGATTGTAAGTATTGATGGGCTTGAACGGAAGCAGCTTGCCGGTATTCCCGCTATAGCGTTCCA
Organism: Bacteroides sp. NSJ-48; assembly: GCF_014287405.1. Lineage (NCBI taxonomy): Bacteria > Pseudomonadati > Bacteroidota > Bacteroidia > Bacteroidales > Bacteroidaceae > Bacteroides > Bacteroides sp. NSJ-48. Next base: position 147,383 of record NZ_JACOOD010000007.1, read on the forward strand.
GTATTCTGACCGCCTTTTCATGCAATGGGACCCTGACGGTTTTCGCCTGACACTTCTTGGTCTTTTGAGGCATATACTCCAAAAAACCGTCCTTGATGTTCTCCTTGGTCATCCTGTAGAGATCACCGACACGGCAACCGACATAGCAGTGGAACACGAAAATGTCCCGGATGACAGCCAGTTTCGGGCAGTCGCTCAAGTCTGCGTCGTACAGGACATTCCTCTCTTCCGATGTGAGGTAGAACGGGTCGCCGTAGGTCGGCTCCTTGCAGCCATAAACAGCATAGACTTCGTTGTCGGAATACTTCATTCTCTTGCACCAGTGCAGGAACGTGCAGAAAAGGTTCATGGTATTGATGACGGTCGTGTTGGATAGAGGCTTGGGCTTGTGGTTGATGAGCATACGGGGAGTATAAAAGTCAGGATACTCCTGGCGGAGCAGGTACTCGTTGGCGACGTACTCCCTGAAGTCGTTCATCTGCCCCAGGGTGACAGTTTCAACGAAGAGCGTGAAGTCAGTATCGCCCAATAATTCACGCCGGTACTCGTGATACCTGGTCATCGTTCGCTCGAAGCGGACAATGTGCTCCTTGGTTCTTTCCGCGCCGTCATATTTTTCCAGGTACTCGTGGATGCGGTGGAGCAGGTTCGGGTGATCACGCTCGAAAGCCCGCGCTGGATGCAGGACATCCTCGATGACCTGTTTCATCCACTTGCCGTCAGCCTTCTCCGAGAAGGTCTTTTCCGCTCTCTCGATGATGGCGGCGATCTGTTCGGGCACCCGCTTCTGTTCAATGGCCGTCACTGCAGTAGTTCGCCTGTAACATAAGGTATCGGCATCCCAATACTTGTCATGGACCGCAATGGGGGAAACCACTTTGATGTCCACGTTCTTCTCCCGTACCCGGAAGCAGATGTTTGAAGTGGTCGCAGAACATTTTTTCAGATAGACGGAAATTTTCATTTGCTATACCTTTTTGATTACATGACAAAGGTAAATAAATTCCCAAATATGTTCCCATATATCCCGAGGAAACTTGCAACGAATTAAGACAAATTAAAAAGTCATTCCCGAATCTGATACCACATAAAGTATTGAATATTAGATGTTATATTTGCACTTGTTTAGCTATTTTTTTCATTTTCGTCTTTATTCGACTTCTCGAATATCAGATATTGCAGTTCCACGCTTTTTCTGTATATAAATCTCCTTTTGGAACTGGGGGATCTAATTTATAAACAATAATGAAATTAAACATTTTATTTTTAATTACATTCTTAAGTTTATGGAATGTGTCTATCGCCCAGTCTTTAAAGATTTATTCTGGTAAGTATCGAGAAGGAACTGCAACTTATTCATACAAAGACAATCCTGATGGAGGACGAATTTATGAAGGGAGCTTTGTTTATACTACTCCTTATCATAAAATTACTGGACAATTCAAAAATAACAAAAAGGATGGCCAATGGATTTACAAAGGATATAAGAAATCCCTGAAATTATCATATAAAGATGGGGTTTTGGATGGTATGTATCAATTCATCAATGGAGGTGATAACGCTTGTATACTTCTTTTAACTATTAAGGATGGAAAATTTGTAGGTTCTGCAAAAGGGACAGACATTGGTTATACTTGGCACAGATTATTTCATTATAGGGGTTCTTTTAGTGGACAGTTTGACGAGAATGGCTATATGGATGGTGATTGGACTTTTAAAGATGACGACGGTATATATGTCTTCCACGCAACATACGAACATGGGGTTTGCCAGAAATGTTATCGTGAAGACATAACAACCGGAGACATTGCTGAAGGTGCAGTTAAAATTGATTTACATTCTATTATTATAGATAATTTCGAAACAATAGAAGGAGAGGTTGATCGTGGACATAGCCGTTGGCGCAAATATGATTATGAAATAGAAAAAGCCCCCTCACCTGTAATACAAAAAGAAAGTGGATATGGCGCCTTTCTTTCCGGGCGTTCATTGGTAGGAGGACTACCACGCCCAAGACACAATGTGGCAGAAGAAGGAATGGTGGTTGTTGATATTACCGTAAACCCAGCCGGATACGTAATAGCTACCAGTGTTAATTCTCAAACAAATACATCAAGTACCGACTTGTGTAAAGCAGCAATGGAAGCCGCCCAAAAGGCTCGTTTTAATGCCATAGACAGCACAGGCAATCAAGTAGGGACAATAACTTATTATTTTCAATTACGCTAATCAAAACTTTTATCCTAAATTATGAAATATGAAAATGTAACCATGAAAGGAAATGCGAATGAGTTTCGCTTTTCACTAACTAAAGAAGGCGATAGAAAGCTAGTCGTATTTGGTGTAAATCCAAGTACTGCTAACGAACAAATTGCCGATTTGACAATCACAAAAGTAATGGGATTTGCAGAGCGGAATGGCTTTGATGGCTTTATCATGCTAAATCTCTACCCACAACGCTGCACCAATCCTGAAAGCTTAGACAAAGAGATTGATGAAGAATTGCAACGCAAAAATTTAGAGGTAATCCGTCTATCTGTAGGCGATATGAAAGAATCCATCATATTGCTTGGATTTGGCGATACTATTAATTTGCGTCCCTATCTGAAAAGGCGTCCTAAGGAAATCATTGATATGCTTGCTCCCAATAATCCTCAATGGAAAATGTAGGGACATTGACTAAAAACGGAAATCCTCGACACCTTTCCAGAGTGGATTATATCACGTTTTCTGATTTTAATATGCAAGAATACATATCCATATATCTATAAATTATCATGATGAACCATATCTATAAATTCCGACTCATAAGCATGACTATGCTATGCTTGTTGTTATCTTGTACAACACCCAATCCGGTTGAAGAAGCCAAAGTTGAAATGCAAAAAGAGTACCATGCCTATTTTGACAATACAATCAGTATGATAGAGCAATACAATTGGGTGTTATCCATTGACATTTATGATTATTGGTATCCGGAAGGAGCTACCGTTATTGATTTTGTCAATGATTTGGAAACTGGAATACAAGGATGCAGGCGACTATCTAAAGAAATTTCCACCATTAATATAGATGATGAGCGGGTTATTTCAGCCAAACAAGAATTACAACAAGTATTAAAAGAAATAAGCGAAGATCTGGTTTCCCTTGTTGATAATCCAACTAATATTTTTGAAATTGTTGCAGAATCTAGAGATGAAGAATTCGAAGTGCCAGAAATAATTGTCCACGCACTAAGCAGTCTGCAAAACAGCATAGAATCCAAAATGAACATAAGCAATGACATCGTATGTATGCGAGAAGACATCATTAGAAATAAAAGGCTGAACAAGGAGCAATTTATTGAAATCAATCAATCCATATTAACAATGGCACGTGATAGCTTTCTACATCATTTCCAAAATTGGAAGGAAGTAGATGCTTATTTTGACCAAGAAACAAATTACTTGAAAGACAGTACGTATATCAATAATATGTATCAATTCTTCTATGCATCAACAGAGGCTATGACAAAGCTAAAGAAGCATAACTTATACGATGAACAAACTACTCAAATGTACACTGGTTTCTATGCTGAATCCGATGCTTATTGCGAGCCTGTTAATAAAGCAACAGACAATGTCACCACCATCTATAAAGGAAATGGATTTGTTATAGACTTTTATTCAAATGCATTAGATGGAGAAGGAGAATTGTATTGGAATGTTTACTCTTGTCAAGAAAACAACGGAGATTTAACATTGACACTCAAGAAAAGTTTTCTCTATAGCAAAAACAATTATTCCGCATCAATCAAAACACTAGATGAAAAGTATATAGGCGAAAAGTATATTTATAAGTCACTTTCCTGCGGAGAAAATTCTTATGCAGGAATACATATATCCAACAAAGGAAAAAAATATGCAGAAGTTTGGGTTGAAACTGAAGAAGATAAAGGGTTCTACGGGGGATAAATCACTTTGTGCGTAAATGAAGATAGGCTGAATGTTGTTGAAATACCTATAAATAAGGGAATTGACGCAAAAATACAGAGTTTATATACTCAAAACGTTCCGTTATATTTGCTTATATTATGGGCTAATTTAATAGAGTTTCTATGAAGTTCTAAACAGCAAAAATGATATTAGAGTAACACGAAGGGTTGAATTGATGCTTTTTGAGGCACAATTCAGCCCTTTTCTGTGCGGTTTGGTGTGAGGTTACTCTTGGGTGCTACGAATAAGGTGAGACTGCTTGATAATGGCTCTACGGGTTATTTTAACGCCACCGTCAGTGAGACCAGCATGAAGTAAAGAGTTTTTTTTGATACCTATTTGGGCGTCATTTAGAACGGTGTAGATGGCGCTGATACTGCCGAAATAATAGTCCTTCTTCTCGAAAATGAGATGTACGTGAATTACCTTAGTCATAAATTCATTATTTAGATATTTCTTTCTACAAATATATTCTAAATAATTATTAGACATTATATAGATTAATTTGTTATATGACTCATTTTGTGACTGATTCTAAAGTTGTGTAATCCACAAGCAATAAGAATCACCATATCTTCGAAACCGAATTTATGGCATCTGAATC